>CAYGXT010000115.1:0-8100 GCA_964353695.1 uncultured Myxococcaceae bacterium | reverse complement strand
CGGGGCGACACGGCCGGCTAGCGCGCGGCGGGAGAGCACGTCCGGGGTGGGGGAGGTGCGGTGGACGAGGCGGCGGGGGAAAGGGTCGACGGGTTTTGGGCGCGGCGACTCGGCTGCGAGGCGGCACTCCTGCGTACGCCGGGCGTCCACGTGCTGCAACCCGATACGGCAGCGGCGCGCGCCGGGGTCTTTCTGCTCGCGCGCGATGGAGCGCTGCTCGTGCTTGGCGAGAGCCCTGTGGTTCATGCCCTCGTATCACGTCTCGGGGACAGGACGTCGCTGCCGGGTCCGGATCTCGTCTGCGCGGCGCTCGGCGCACGAGTCGAGCGCATCGTCGGCCCGGCATTCCTCGGCTATCGCGAGAGCCCACCGCAGACGCCAGCGGGTGCAGGCGCCATGCGCAGTCTCGGATCGAGTGATCGCGCCGCACTCGTTCGCTTGCGCGACGCCGTCCCGGTCGAGGAGTGGGAGCATTCCGGCCTGAGCCTCGACGTCTCCGAAGCGATGATTGCAGGCGCCTTCGAAGATGAGCGGCTTCTCGCCGCTGCGAGCTTCGAGATGATCTTCGGCGTCGCGGCGCATCTTGGCGTGCTGACGCATCCCTCCGCGCGCGGCCTCGGCGCCGGAAGCCGCGTCGTAGCGACAGCAGCGCAGGCCGCTGCCGCACGCGGGCTGCTGCTCCAGTACCAGACTCTCGAATCGAATCGCCCGTCGATGCGCATCGCCGAGAGGCTCGGCTTTCGGCTGTATGCGACGAGTCTCGCCGTGCAACTCGCCAGTGTTCCAGCCGGCTCCTGAGACGAAGACGCCGGCGGAACCGAAGATCCGCCGGCGTCTCGATTCTCGCCGCCTGGTCTCGTTCTCAGCCGGTCGTGATCTTCATGATCACGAAGAGCGCGACGGCCACGCCGAGGCCGGCGTGGAGCGTGCCACGCACCGTCGCAAGGGGCTTCTGTCGTGCCTGTCCGCTGCCGACGAGCGCGTTGGCCTCGATCGCTCCCAGCAGGCCGAGGAAGAGGACCCAGTACACGGCATTGCCGCCGTTCGTCGCGAGGCTGTTCAGATGGTAGGCCGAGCCCATGAACAGCAGCATGCCGATCGAGAGCAGCGCGTTGGTGCGCGACGCCAAACCGGCGCGCGCACCGCGAGCCGCAGCCTCGGGCAGCGCCTGGCCGCCGGCGGCGACCTGGGTCGCCGAGGCGATCACGACCTTCTGCGCAGGCCAGATCACGAACCACACGTTCGCCCACATGAGCGAGCCCATGAGGCCGCCTGTCAGGATCTTCGTCATGTAGGAACTGGAGAGCGGGAAGCTGTAATGGCCCCACATCGTGAGGATCATCAGCCAGCCCGTGACGAAGGTGAGCATCGCACCCCAGCGGAACCACCAGAGCGCTTCGGGCACCAGCCCGCGCAGCATCGGGCTCCGCGCCTGCCCCCCGAGCTCCGTGCCGAAGAAGGGTGTCTGAACGAAGTTGAAGTAGTAGAGCATCCCGATCCAAGTGATTCCGGCCAGGAAGTGCAGCCAGCGGTTCAGGAAGAGCCAGTATTCCATGATGGTGGGGTCCATCGAAATCCTCCATTTGCATCGCAGGGTGCCTGGATTCTAACCGGAGCCGCGGCGGGCGCCGGGTTTTTCAGCGCCTCTCCTCGAGCACGGCCTCGACCACCGAACCGACTGCACGGGAGAGCTCGAGGGCGTCCGTCCGCCCGTCGCGCCGGCGTGTCAGGTCCACCTGCTTCTTGGCGAGACCCCTCGGGCCGACCGTGATCCGGTAGGGAATCCCCACGAGGTCCGCATCCTTGAACTTGACCCCGGGTCGCTCATCGCGATCGTCGAGGATCACGTCGATGCCCGCCGCCTGAAGCGCCTCGTAGATCTGTGCGCCGGCCTCGGCTGTCGCCACGTCCTTCGGGTTGACGACGGTGACCACCACCTCATACGGCGCCACCTGCACCGGCCAGATGATGCCGGCGCCGTCATGGCTGCGCTCGACGATGGCGGCCATGGTGCGCTCGATGCCGATGCCATAGGAGCCCATGACGATGGGCACGGCCGCGCCCGACTCGTCGAGGACTCGCGCGCCGAGGGCCTCGCTGTAGCGCGTGCCGAGCTTGAAGATATGCCCGACCTCGATCGACTTGCCGACCGCGAGAGCCGCGCCGCAAAGCGGGCAGGCCTCGCCGGCCCGCACTTCGCGCAGGTCATGCCATCCGGTGACCGGGACATCCCGCGCCACGTCCACGCCGCGCAGGTGAAAATCATCCTCGTTGGCTCCCGTCACCATGTCGCGTCGGCCCTCGAGCGCCGTGTCGGCGAGCACGCGCAGGTGGGCAACACCGACTGCGCCGAGGCTTCCCGGCGAGGCGCCGAGCGCCGTGCGGATCTCGCCCGGATGCGCCGGGCGAACCTCTCGCACCCCCGTCGCGTCGCGCAGTTTCTGCTCCGCCAGTGGGTGATCGCCGCGAAGCAGCACCAGCACGATCTCGCCGTCGAGCGCGTAGATCAGTGTCTTGATCTGACGCTCGGCGGGCGCGCCGCCCGGGAAGCTGGCCAGCGCCTCGATCGTGCGCAGACCTGGTGTCGCGAAGCGTTCGGGGGTCGGGAGCCCGTCACCGTCCTCGGCCGGCGCTACGCAGGAGGTGGCCTTCTCGACGTTTGCCGCGTAGCCGCAGGCTCCGCAGGAGGCGATGTGATCTTCGCCGGCCTCGCTCGCCACCATGAACTCGACGGACTCGCTCCCTCCCATGGCGCCAGAGGATGCCTCGACGGCCACGGGCTGGAGCCCGCAGCGCTCGAAGATGCGCCGATACGCTTCAAAGTGTCGCTGGAAGGAGAAGTCGAGTCCTGCGCGGTCGAGATCGAGGGAGTAGGAGTCTTTCATGGTGAACTCCCGCACCCGCAGCACGCCCGACTTGGGGCGCGCCTCGTCACGAAATTTGGTCTGGATCTGATACCAGATCTGCGGGAGGTCTCGATAGGAGCGAAGCTCGAGGGCGATCGTCGCGAAGAGCTCCTCTGCCGTCATGCCGAGACAGAGATCAGTGTCGCGCCGGTCCTTGATGCGGAACATCTCGAGACCCATCGCGTCCCAGCGCCCGCTCTGCTTCCAGATCTCAGCGGGTTGCAGCGCGGGCAGGCGGAACTCCTGGGCTCCGATCCGGTTCATCTCCTCGCGCACGACCGCCGTGACCTTCTGGCAAACGCGGAGACCGAGGGGGAGGAGCGAGTAGGAGCCCGCCATGAGCTGGCGCACGAAGCCCGCGCGCACCAGCAGCCGATGGCTCAAAGCTTCGGCGTCGGCCGGATCGTCACGCAGCGTCGGGATGAAAGCCTGCTGCCAGCGCACGGAGTCCCCCTCGTTCGAGGTGGGCAGGGTAGCGCGGGAGCGGCCTCAGAACGGCGTCCCCATCGCCGGCTGCTTCACGAGCGCCGCGAAGGCCGCCTCCAGCCGGCGCGTCACGGGGCCGGGCGGCGGCGCGCCGAGCGCCTCCCCGTCGAGCGAGCGCACGGCCACGATCCGGGCCCCGGTGCCGGTGAGGAAGACCTCCTCGGCCGCGAAGAGATCCATGCGTCCGAGGGTGCGCTCCGCCGCCGGGAGCCCGAGGCCTGCGGCCAGCTCCAGCACGCTGCGCCGCGTGATGCCTTCGAGGGCTCCGTCGCTGGCGGGCGGGGTCGCAAGGGCGCCGCCGCGCACCACGAAGACGTTTGCCACGCTCGCCTCGGCCACCTGCCCGGCAAGGTTGAGGATCAGTGCCTCGTCGGCCCCCCGGCGGCGCGCCTCGAGCTTCGCGAGCGCGCTGTTCAGGTAGTTGAGGCTCTTCACGCGGGGATCGAGCACGTCGGCCGGCGGGCGCCGCACGCTCACGGTCACGAGATCGAGGCCGCGTGCGCGCGTCTCGGCCGGGTAGAGGCGGATGGAGTCGACGATGCAGATCACGCGCGGCGAGGGACATGTCGTGGGATCGACGCCGAGCGGGCCCTCGCCACGCGTCACGATCAGGCGCACGTAGGCCTCGGCTTCGCCGAACGCGCGTGCCGTTTCAAGCACTACCTCGCGCAGACCCTCGACGCCTCCGGGCAGCGAGAGGCCGAGAGCGCGGGCGCCTGCCGCGAGGCGCGCGAGATGCAGCTCGAGCCGGAAGACGCGGCCCGCATAAATCCGGATGCCCTCGAAGAGGCCGTCGCCGTAGAGCAGGCCGTGGTCCGTGACGGGCACGCGGGCCTCGGCGCCATCCACGATGCTGCCGTCGATCCATACCTTCATCGCGACCTCCCTTCCAGCCGGGCCGAGACACGCTCGGCGGCGGCCAGCATGCGCCGTGCCAGACGAGAGGCGTCGGCAGGCGCCACGTGAATGGCCGGCGCTGCCACCGCCAGCGTCGCCTCCAGGCGGCCCTTCACCAGCACGGGCGCCGCCACCACGTGCAGACCGGGGATCCACTCCTCCCGGTTCTCGGCCCAGCCCTGGCGGCTCGCCTTCTCCACGGCCGCTCGCACGGCCGCGGGCTGCGTCGGCGTGCTCGGCGTGAAGCGCTGCAGCGAGCCCGCCGGCAACCGGACGCGATCGGGCGCAAAGGCGAGGTGTAGCCGCCCGATGGCGGTGGCGTGCACGGGGACGACCTCGCCAATGCGGGGCGCCGCACGCAGGAAGCCCGTGCCCTCGGCCTTGTCGAGGACGACGATGCGCCCGGCGCGAAGCGCACACAAGAAGATTGTCTCCCCAATCTCCCGGGCCTCGTCCTCGAGCACGGGTCGCGCCGCGGCCACCACGGGCTCGCGCCCCAGCACACCGAGGCCAAGCGCGATCAGCGCTACACCCGGGAGGTAGCGCCCGGCCTCGTCCTGCTCGACCAGCCCATGACGCGCCAGGGAGGCGAGCAGCCGGTGGGCGCTCGACTTCGGCAGCGCCAGGGCGCGGCCGATCTCTGTGACACCGACTGGTGTCGACTGTGCGTGCAGGTGGAACAGCACGCCCAGGGCCTTCTCGACGGCGGTCGCGGCTTGCATTCCGTTTGCTCCGAGAGCTGCTCCGGGTGGATCCTCCGAGGGGGTGCCTCGATCCGGAGGATGTTCCATCTAATGGAACTCATTCCCTAATAGTGGAACTCACTTTACGACGAAGGAGGGCTGGGGGCAAGCCTCCCGGCGCCCGATCCAGGCGGGGAGCAGCGGCCGGGTCGCCGCGTGGCTGAGCAGCGCCGACCCGGCCCGTTCGCTAGCCTCGGGGCATCGGTCGTTCTTTTCTCCTGGACGCCCGCCACCCCCATTACCCAAGCGAGAGGCCGAGATACCCGCGTGGCGGATTACGATTGCATTGAGAGGCGGGCGGACCTCGAGGCCCTCTCCCGGGATCTTCTCCACGAGAAGGTGATCGCCTTCGATACCGAGGCGGACAGCTTCTACCACTACTTCGACAAGACCTGTCTGGTGCAGATCGGCACGAGCCGCGGCATCTACCTGGTGGACCCGCTGGCGCTCGGCGGCCCGGCGGAGCTCGCGCCTCTCGGGCCCGTCTTCGCATCGCCCAGCGTGCAGAAGATCTTCCACGCCGCCGAATACGACATCTACGTGCTGAAGCGCGACTGCGGCTTCAAGTTCGCGAACCTCTTCGACACGATGATCAGCGCGCAACTTCTCGGCTACCCGTCGATCGGGCTGGCCGCTCTCGCCGAGCGACACCATGGAGTGTTGCTACCGAAGGACGAGCAGCGCTCCGACTGGTCCGTGCGTCCGCTCAGGCCGAGCCAGCTCTCCTACGCCGCAGCCGACGTAGCCTACCTGCTCCCGCTGGCGGAGACCGTCGCGGACGAGCTCGCTGCGGCGGGCCGGCGCGGCTGGGCCGACGAGGAGTTCGAGGCGCTAACGCGCCGCGAGTGGCCCGACCGTCTGTTCGACGAGCTCGGCTACCTGAAGATCAAGGGCGCGCGCGGGATGGAGAAGACCTGCCTTGCCGTGCTGCGTGAGCTGTTCCTGGTGCGGGACGCGCGCGCGCGGGAAATTGATCGACCGCCCTTCAAGGTGCTCGGCAACCGTGCGCTGATCGAGATCGCGGAGCGCCAGCCGGAGACTCTCGAAGATCTGGGCGAGATCAAGGGCATTACCGAACTGATCCTACGACGCCTCGGCCGCGACGTGCTGTCCGCCGTGGGCCGCGGACAGAAGCGGGGTCACGGCCCGCTGCCGCGGCTCGAAGGCAACGGGCGCCGGCGCATGGACCGCCCGACGGAGCGCCGGCTTGTGGCGCTCAAGCGCTGGCGAGCGCGCCGCGCTTCGGAGCTGGCCCTCGATCCCGGCGTGCTCTGCCCCAACGCGGCCCTCGAGGCCGTGGCGGCGAAGAACCCGACCGCGGCCGAGGAGCTGACCGGGCTCCCGGAACTCAAACCCTGGCTCGTGCGCGAGTTCGGAGGCGAGCTCGTCGCCGAGCTGCGTGCCGACCGGGACTCCGAGCAGACCGAGGCGGCCCGCTGATTTGCCGGGCGCCGAGCTTCGACCAAAAAAAATGACCCTCCGGTCACTCGACCGGAGGGTCGTTTCGGTCTGGCTTCCTGGAGCTTGGGGAAGGCGGGGTGCCGTACTGGGGAATGCGCCTTCTATTCCCGTTCGCTTCAGGTCATCGGCTCGTCGAGTAGCGCGCCCACGTCACTCGAAGAACCGAACCAAACCGACTCCACGGCTTCTGGAGAGAGCATGAAACGTGCCAGCGACGAGGCCCCCATCACGGACGCGCAACCCCCTGTTCTTGCTCGGACCGAACTGTGGTGGGCTGCAGTGCTGCGAAACTGCATGCCACAGAAGGTGGCAGGGGCTCTAACGGCGAGGTCTGCGATCAGATCCAAGACCCTGTTTCGCTGGAATATTTTCGATCGGGGATCGCTGCAACTTCTGGGGGCAGTGCCAACTATGGCGGCATCTCTGTGCCGACTCATTCGAGCTCTTTTCTGCACTTTCGCGGCAGGCTGCGCCGCCGGCCAGGCCCCTGCCCCGGGGTTCCAACACTTCGAGGCAACGCCCGACACGAGGGGGGCAGGCTACGGCGCCTGGTACGGCGACTCCGACGGCGAGACTCTCTACTTTGGCGAGTCTGCCTTCTGGGCGGCCATGCGCGGAGCCGCAGGCGACCCCACCGCTGACCTCAAGGTTGCAGGCAAGAAGGGCATCGGGCGCTTCAATCTGGCCGGCAAGCGCATGGAGCCGCCGCTCGAGGTGAAGGTCGCTGGCGGCTCCGGAGTCTGGGATGTGCTCGCCCGGTTCGGCCGCGTCTACTTCACGACCTACTTCGGCTTCGCCGGCTCGGTCGAGCCTGTCTCCGGCACGCTCACCGTATTCGACGACCTCGGCCTCGGCCTCAACGAGCTAGCCCCGGGGCCGGACGGCTCGCTGCTGGCCTCGCGCTACGGCTCCGTCGACGGCGCCCCGGGCTCGGTGGTCCGCTTTACGCCGACGGGTGAGCTTCTCGCGGAGCATCCGCTGGACGCGCCAGAGGGCCTGGTGGCTGCGCCGAAGACCGTCGCCTGGGATCCGGTACGGCGCGAGATCTGGGTGACGGTGGATCTCGTCTCCCGGAAAGGCGCCCCGGCGCCGCCGGACGCGCGGCGCCTCGGGGCCGACGGCCGGGAGATCGAGCGGATCTCCGAGCCCGAGATCCAGTTCGTCGCCTTCGCCGCGGACGGCACGGGCTATCTGGCCTCGCGTACCGGCTCGGTGCTCGAGCTGCTCGTATTGGAGCCCGGCATGACGGGCTCCCCCCTCGCGTCCGCGCGGCACATCACTCTCGACCGCGAGTTCTCGCCTGACTTCGACTTCGTGCAGGACATCCATCCCGCCAGCGACGGCCGTGTCGTCCTCACCCGCTGGAGCGGAAAGCTCCACGTGGCCGAGCCCGGCGCCGGCCGCTTCGAGACCGTGGACTTCCCGCGAGACGGTAGGCAGGGCCTCTACTACAGCGGCGTCCTCGCCGGACGGCGGCTGTGCGCGACCTACTGCGCCGGAGTCGAGGTCGTCTGCACCGAGCTGCCCTGAGTGCTCGCCCGAGACGGGGCCTTCGGTAAGCTCCGGTCGTGTACGCGGAGCGGCGGCGGCGATTCCTCGATGCGATG
>CAYGXT010000114.1:0-8129 GCA_964353695.1 uncultured Myxococcaceae bacterium | reverse complement strand
AGCCAGGCCAAGGGCCGCTTCCTTGCGAATATGAGCCATGAGATCCGCACGCCCATCAACGGCGTGATCGGGATGACGGAGCTTCTCCTCGACACCGACCTGGCGACCGATCAGCGCGAGCTCGCCGAGACCGTGCGGCGCTCGGCCCATGCGCTGCTCGACCTCGTGAACAACGTTCTCGACTTCTCGAAGATCGAGGCCGGGAAGCTCGAGGTCGAGGCCGTGGATTTCGAGATCGATCCCGTGCTCGGCCTGGTGCAGGAGGTCTTCGCGGTGCGTGCTACGCGGTCGGGCGTCGCCCTGAGCGTGCGCCGCGACGCCGAGGTCCCCGACTGGCTGCGTGGCGATCCCGTGCGGCTGCGGCAGGTGCTTCTCAACCTCGTCGGGAACGCCATCAAATTTACGATGCAGGGCGCCGTGCGCATCGAAGTGAGTGCGACGGCCCGTTCCGACGGCCGGCTCGACGTACACTTTACGGTCCACGACACGGGCATCGGCATCCCGGAAGACCGGATCGCCAGCCTGTTCGAGGAGTTCGTACAGGCCGATGGCTCCACGACGCGCCGCTTCGGAGGCTCCGGTCTCGGTCTGACCATCGCACGCGAGCTGGTGACGCTGATGGACGGGACGATGGAGGTCCACAGCCGCGTAGGCGAAGGATCGACCTTCGCCTTCAGCGTACCGCTCGAGGCTCGCTCCGCACCCGCCCAGAGAATGCTCGCAAGCGCAGCGCAGACACGCGTCCTCCCCGAGGCGATCTCGGGACGGGTGCTCGTGGTGGAGGACCAGGCCGTGAACCGCGCCGTCGTGGTTCGCCTGCTCGAGAAGCTCGGCTGCAGCGTCGACAGCGCAGAGAACGGCCGGGAGGCCCTCGCCGCCGTCGCGAAGCAGGAGTACGACCTCGTGCTCATGGACTGCCAGATGCCCGAGATGGACGGCTTCGAGGCGACGGCTCAGATCAGGCGCAACGAGGGCTCCCGCCGGCGCGTGCCCATCGTGGCTTTCACGGCAAGCGCGCTGGCCGGCGATCGCGAGCGCTGCCTCGCAGCCGGCATGGATGACTACCTCACGAAGCCGGTCCGTCGCGCGCAGCTCGAGAGCCTCGTCCGCCGCGTGCTCGACGTATAGCCCGCGGCCGGTGGCCCTGCACAAACGCTGCGCTACAGCGCCTTGCGGGCAGGGAAGCGGCGCGCCTGCGCGCGCATCCCACGCGCGGCGGCAGCAAGCTCTTCGTCGCTGAGGGCGATGGCGATCTCGCCTACCGGCGCGGCAACCCCCGCCGGCCGCCGCGCGCGAAGGTCGATCCCGACTCTCAGCACGCGCGCGATGCCCGAGGCGGGCAGGATCCGAAACCACAGGTCCGGCTCGAGGAAGCGCTGCTCGGCATCCGTGCCGCGATGCGCGGCCAGGGCCTCCAGCCAGTCGGCCAGCCGCTCGACCTCCCAGGCGACCAGACAGGGCACGATCTCGACCCACGCGCCGTCGTCGCTGGCGAGCGACAGGCGGACCTTCAGCCGGTTGGCGTCGATCTCGTTGGAGGCGCCCCGCGGGTGCTGCCAGCCCAGCAGCGAGAGCTCGAAGCAGGCGCCGTCACTCCCGATAAGCCGCATCAGCGGAGCATACCGCGGCGAGGAGCACGCCCTCCTGCGCCACACCCCCGCGGGTGCGCAGGAGGCCCGAGGCTCCGCTAGCGCCAGCCCGCACGCCCGAAGGTCGGTTTATTTCTCTGGCCACGCCACGCGCCCGAGATTTGGGCTACTTCCGGTACAGGCGCCGATTCGCACTCACTCTTGGGTCGTTTTCGAGCCAATTGGGGAGGGATAGTCGGTTCAGGCGGCCATTTTACGTCCGGGAGCGGACGTTCCGACGGGGAATCCGCCTCGGAAGGGCGAGGACTCGCAGTTGACTCCCCTATGCGGGGCGGCGGCGCTGTTTCTGAAGAACGAGAAAGGAAGGAGAGCCATGCGGACGACCCTGATCGCTTTGGTCTTGGTGCTTTCTTCGGTTCCGGCCGCTGCCAGTCCGGTCTACTCCGGGACGGTCGCGGGGGTGTTCAACGATCCGGTCGTTGTTGGGCAGTACATTCAGACCAATGGCACGTTGAGCGCCGTCTTGGACAACACCAGCACATCCGTGTACTCCGGAATGGGAACCAACTCCATTCAATGGGGCGCTTGCCCGGCGGTCCTTCCAGAACCCGCCATAGGCTGTGGCGACAACGGCGGTGCCCCGCGGTACAGCGCACTTTCTTTCGTAGGGAACGCCTTCAACGGCGTCGCTTCGGACACCGAGTTCCTCTTGGGTCCGTTGACCTACACGAATGGCACGAGCCGAAGCACGACGACCATTTTTGGTGTTACCGCGCAGATCAGCGTGACGCTGAGCGCCGGAGGCATGGTCGATCCCAGGACGACCGCCGCCGAGCTATGGACCACGGCCAACAGCGGTCCCGCCAGCAACCCCAGGGACGCGGACCTCGTGTATTTCGCCTCGGACGGCATCAGCTTCAATGTGCTCGAGGGCGGCTCGGCTAGCGCGAGTGTCTACGGCACGATCGTGGGGGATCCCTATCTGGTGTTCACGAGGCTCGAGCCCAACGACGCGAACGGCTACATCGGAGCAGGCCCTGGCGATTTCCTCATCCCCGAGCCAGCCACCTGGACGTTGCTCGGCGCCGGCTTGGGCTCGCTGCTCTTGCTGAAGAGGCGAGCGATCGCTCGTCGCGACTGAGCTCCGGCCCCTCTCGGCGCGCCCGCGGATGACGAAGACGCGAAGTCCGCGAAAAGACTGGCGCCCCCCGTAGGACTTGAACCTACGACCCGCGGTTTAGGAAGCGCGAGAAGGCGAAAGTTATAACAACATGTTGTGTCGCCGACGCGGCGCGACCCGGCATGTAGGGGCGCCATGCGGCACCGTGGGCGGCCCCAGACGCGCTCCACGGCCCCAGACGGCCCCTCGCCGTGCGCGTCTTTGGCGGCCCCCCAGGCGACGGGGATCCCGTAGAGACCCTGCGGGGTTGCGCCGTGGCCCTGCGCGGAGGCCCTTGCGGCAGGGAATCTGCAGTTTCTCGGCAGTGTGCCGACACATTCCCATCGTCCGTGCCACATTTCCACTGAGGCCGAAGTGCGTTCGACCGGGGGCCCCTCGGCGGTGCAAGTTGGCCGCCATTTCTTGAGGGGCAGGCTCTCGGGGAGTGAAGCGAAATGAGTACGTACGCGGCATCTAGGAAGAACCATCGGAGGTGGGGGGCTATGAAACAGAAACGTAAGATCAGCGAATGGCGCAGCTATCGGACAGGCCGGGTGACGCTTGCTGTTTGCATGGTTGTCGCGGGATTTGCGGTCGCAGCGGGTTCGGTCGGCACCGCCCGGGCGGTCATGGTCACCGTTGACGGCACGTTCACCTCGTTCCAGTCGGAAATGTTCGACCCAACCGTGAGGGCGACATTCGTCAACGGTACTCAGCTGACATCAACCGGGACCGTGACGGGAAACAATGGGGCCGTCGATTACTACGCGAGCAATACCGTGTACTTCCCGGCTCCGACCGGCAGTGTGACCTTCACCTACGATCCCAACGTTCCAATGGGGAACGGCGCCCCTCCATTAGCGAATTCATTTGAATTCATTCCCAACGCCGCACCGAGGGATATCATCATCGGCCAGACGCTCAAATTGGGAACCTTCCGTTTCACCAACGGCCAATATTATCCACACACCAGCATTGGGTTCACCCTGACGACTCATTCAAGTCCACTCTATCCGGCTTTCAATGACCAAACCTTCACCGGCACAATACTTTTGAATTCCATCTCTGCGGCTCTCATCCCGAATCCCAACCCACCCCCGGCTCTTTATCGAAATCCGCAAGATGAGGCAGATTTGTTCTTCATCCTGGGACAGGAGTTTTTGGGTAGCGGCAGGGTTTACGACTTGATTGCTCAGCCCGCCTGGAACCCCGGAAACGTCGGCGAGTTCGCTCTCTACGGGCACATCGGGTCGCTGGACCTCGACAGCATCGTGCCGCTCTCCGGTGGTTTCACGACATCTTCCACCGGAGCAGCCGTCATTGACCCGGTGTTCCCCCCCCGTCCCCGAACCCGGCACGATGCTACTTCTGGGGAGCGGGCTAGTGGGGTTGGTGGGGTACGGCAGGAGGCAGCTCAAGAAGTGATTCGCAGGCCTCGGGCGCGCCCCGAAGGCTGCTGGGCTCTTGCCCTGCTGGACTCTCCTTGCCTCGTCCCGGGTCTGCGGGGCCGACGCGAAATCGAGCCCGCAGGCTGAGCCGTCATCGCTGCCATCTACACCTACCAACATGCTACACGTCGTCCCAAGAAACCCATCGTGGAACCCTGGCTGGGTTCGATTGCAGGCTCCCTCGACCTGCGAGTGAGTGCGGGGTGCTTCTGTTGCTCGGCCGCCAGCAGCGGCGGTGAGGATCCTCAACTTCGTGCTCGAGACGAGTTCCTGAAACAAAGCAGGAAACCAGCCAATGGACGAATTCGACTTCATCGTGATCGGCGGCGGCCCGGGCGGCTGTGTCACCACCTCGCGCCTGACTGAAGATCCGAACGTGAGTGTGGCCATGCTCGAAAGCGGGCCCGACCGACGGGGCTTTCTGGCCGACAACCTCGCCATGGGCACGCTGGCGTTGGCCCCGCGCAAGAGCAGCAACAACTGGGCTTTCAACTGCGTGCCCGACCCGGGCTTGAACAACAGGCGCGACTACCACCCAATCGGCCGCGGCCTGGGCGGCGGAACTTCGATCAACACCCTGGTGTACATGCGCGGGCATCGGGCCGACTACGACGAATGGGCGGCGCTGGGAAACCCGGGCTGGGCCTACGCCGACGTGCTGCCGTATTTCAAGAAGCTCGAAAACAACCAGAACTTTCGCGACCAGTACCACGGCAACGACGGACCGATGTGGGTCGAGAACCTGCGCTCCGACAACCCGTACCACGACGTCATCAAGCGCGCCTGCGCCGAGGCCGGCTGGCCCTACAACCCTGACTTCAACGGCGCCGTACAGGACGGTTACAACGCCGTGCAGGTCATGACCAAGAACGGTGAACGCTGGCACACCGGAAAGGGCTACATCCATCCGCATCTGGGCCGGCGGCCCAACCTGCACCTGATGTGCGACACGCACTGCACACTCATCGTGTTCGACGGAAAACGTGCGGTGGGAGTCGAGGTACTGCAGGGCGGCCAGCGCCGTGTGCTGCGTGCGCGGCGCGAGGTGATCGTGTGCGGCGGCGGTATTCTGTCGGCCAAGCTGCTGCTGCTGTCGGGTGTCGGCCCGGGAGCCGAGCTACAGGCGATGGGCATCCCGGTGGTCCACGACTCGCCGGCGGTCGGCAAGCACCTGGCCGACCACATCGACGCGGTGCTGGGCTATCACATCCCGGGCGACCCGAACCTGCTGGGCATCTCGCCCACCGGCGCGCTGGCGGCCTGGCGCGCCTGGCGACGTTGGAAGAAGGAGCGCCGCGGCATGCTGGCCACCAACTTCGCCGAAGTGTCCGTGTTCATGCGCGTGGAACCGGACTCGCCGCGGCCCGAGATCCAGTCCGAATTCGTCATCGCGCTGGCCATGGACCACGGCCGCCAGATGTACTTCAAGCACGGCATCTCGATCCATGTCCTGCACCTGAGTCCCAAGAGCACCGGCACCGTGAAGCTGGCGTCGACCGATCCCCTGGCCGACCCACTGATCGACTTCCGCTATTTCTCGCACCCGGACGACCTGCCTACCTTCGTCAAGGGTATTAGGCGCACGGCGGAGATCATGCGTACGCCCACGTTCCGCAAGCTGGTCAAGAGCGACCTGATCACCGCGCACTGCCACAGCGACGACGACTGGGCGCAGTTCGCACGCAACCAGGCCGGCACCAACTACCACCCGGTGAGCAGTTGCCGCATGGGGCCCTCTCCCGCCGACAACGTCGTCGACGCCCGGTTGCGCGTGCACGGTATGCAGGGCCTGCGCGTGGTCGACAGTTCGATCATGCCCAGGATCTGCCGCGGCAACACCATGACGCCGGCGATCATGATCGGCGAGAAGGGCGCGAACATGATCAAGGAAGACTGGCGCCCCCGGTAGGACTTGAACCTACGACCCGCGGTTTAGGAAACCGCTGCTCTATCCCCTGAGCTACGGGGGCGCGCGCACGGACACTACCGAAAGCATTCAGCTTTTCGAGAGCGGCCGCAATCACTCGACGGCCTCGAAGGCGGCCCTGGTGGGAGTTTGGTGGGACTCGGCGGCCCCACGCCGCGGGGAGCTGAGACCCGGCCTAGCTACTGCACGCAGCTCAGGAGGTACCGATCGAAGACGTCGTCGACCACCTCGGCGTTCGCGCCCGGGCGGTAGCTGCACGTGCCGTCGATGTCGTCGACGATCTGGTCGACAAAGGTGCGAAGGCAGGCCTTCATGGCGCCGATGTGTTCGCTCGTGTAGCGCTTGCTCACATTGCTGCTCATGTGACGGGAGATCATGCCCTCGACCCGCTCGATCTTCACCTCGGGGCCGATCTTCCGCCAGCTGGTGCAGTCTGTTGCACCGGCCGTCCGCGCCACCACGCAGAGCAGCACGCCGATCAGGATCTTCTTGCGCATGGGGTCTCCTCCTTTGGACACTCAGTAGCTCATCCGGTCGAGCTTCACCTTGCCGCGGAAGATCCAGTAGATGCAGACGGTGTAGGCAATCACCACGGGCACGCCGATGCCCGCAATGATGAGCATGATGCCCAGTGTCTTCGCCGACGACGCGGCGTTGTAGATCGTCAGGCTGTTCTCGGGGTTGGGCAGGCTGTAGACCAGGTTCGGGAAGATATTGAGCCCGAACAGCGCCATCAGCGTGATCATCGCTGCGCACGACGATACAAACGCGCGCCAGTCGCGTCCGTGATGAAATTCGCGCGGGATGTTGGCGATGGCCAGCATGTTCGCCAGCGCGATGCTGAAGAACCACGGGTTGTCCCGCACGCGCGCGGCCAGGTGCGGCGCGTAAAGCAGCGTGGCCATCATCGTCATCGCAGCGCAGATCACGAAGAAGATGATGGAATTCATCGCCCAGCCGCGCAGCTTGTCGTGCAGGATTCCCTCGGTCTTCATCGCGCCATAAATCGCTCCGTGCATCATGAACAGCGCCAGCGTCGTGACGCCGACCAGCAGCGGATACGGTGTCAGCAGGCCGAGAAATGATCCCGCAAATTCGCCGCGGCCATCGATCGGGACGCCCCACGCGATGTTGCCCAGCGCCACACCAATCAGCAGGCTCGAAAGCAGGCTACCAACGGAGAATCCGATGTCCCACATCTGCCGCCACCAGCGCATCGGCTGCTTGCTGCGAAATTCGATGGCCACCCCACGAAATATCAGCGCGGCGAGCAGCAGCATGAACGCAAGATAGAAGCCCGAAAACACCGTCGCATACACATTTGGAAACGCGGCGAACAGCGCGCCGCCGCCGGTGACGAGCCAGACTTCGTTGCCGTCCCAGACCGGGCCGATGGCGTTCAGCATCGTACGGCGTTCCGTGTCGTCTTTCGTGAACAGGTGCAGAGCGCCGATGCCGAGGTCGAAGCCGTCGAGCATCGCGTAGCCGGTAAACAGCGCACCGACGAGAATGAACCAGATGACGTTGAAATCGAGAGGGCAGCAGCTCATGAGGGCAACGCGAGCTTGCCGGACGGCACGAGGTCGGCGGCATCTGGTCCGTGCTGGATCTTATCGTTGAGCAGATAGATGAACACCGCGAACAGCAGGAAATAGATCACTGCAAACAGGACCAGAGACGCAATAACTACGTTCGCCTGCACCACGGCGGACAATGCCTCGGACGTGCGCATCAGCCTGTAGACGATCCAGGGCTGGCGTCCGATCTCCGCCGCGAACCAGCCCGCCTGGTTGGCGACTTGCGGGCCGAGTACGGAGAACACGAGGATCCACAGCAGCCAGCGTCGCTCGGGCAGCGAACCCTGGCGAAGATACAGAAATCCCAGCGCGGCAATGCCTACCATCGCAAAGCCGATCGCCACCATGGCGTGGAAGAACTGGAATACCACCTGTACCGGTGGACGGTCTTCGGGTGCAAACTCGTTCAAGCCGATGACGGTCGCATGC
>CAYGXT010000113.1:0-8170 GCA_964353695.1 uncultured Myxococcaceae bacterium | reverse complement strand
GCTCCCATAGTGGCTGCTTTGGAGAAGGGCGCTAAGGCGGTGGACCTCAGTGCCCCGGAGCAGCCCCTTGCCCTCACGACGTATCCCGGGACCTCCGCTCCCGGCTCCGTCGCGACATCAGTTGCTACCGGCGATGGACGAGCCTTCCTGGCGCTCTCGAAGGCCGGGGTGCAGATCGTTCCCATCGACGCGGACCGCGACGGCGTGCTCACGGTCGTGGACGACTGCCCGGACGTTCCGGACCCACTGCAGGAAGACGCCGACTTCGACGTTGTAGGGGATGCCTGCGACGACTGTACGCTCGAGGCCGACTTCGACCAGACCGACGCGGACGGCGACGGCTACGGCAACCGCTGCGACCCCGACTTCGATAACAACGGCGTCGTCAACTTCGCCGATCTCGCAACGATGAAGCAGGCTTTCTTCAAGCCGGATCCCTTCGTCGACCTGAACCACGACGGCATCGTCAACTTCGCCGATCTGGCGCGCCTGAAGCAGCGCTTCTTCGGCGCGCCGGGGCCGTCGGCGAAGGCGCCGATCCTCGCGTATTAGACCTCCAGCCCCACCGCCCGCATCAGCGCTAGCGCGTTGCTCCGCGCGACGACGCCCGGGCGCAGGCGGTAGTCGAAGCGCATCTCGCCGTCCACGAGCTGATCCTCGAAGTGGACGTTCTCGGCCCGCGGCGCGAGCTCGTCGGCGATGCGGGCGAGGGCGAGGTCGTGGGTCGTGACGAGGCCGATGGCGCCGCGGTCGACGAGGCTCTTCACGATCGCCTCGGCGCCGATCCGGCGGTCGTGGGAGTTTGTGCCGTTCAGGATCTCGTCGAGCAAGAAAAGAAGTGGCCGCTCGCCGCGGGCCTGGGTCACGATCTCGCCGATGCGCGTGATCTCGGCGTAGAACTTCGACGCTCCGGACTGGAGCGAGTCGAGGATGCGGAGTGATGAGCCGATGGCGAGAGGAGAGAGGGCCATGTTCCGCGCGCGTACGGGAGCCCCCGCGAAGGCGAGTACGGCGTTGGTGCCGATGGTGCGCAGCCAGGTGCTCTTGCCGGACATGTTGGAGCCACTGACCACGAGCAGGCGCAGAGCCGGGCCGAGCCGCAGATCGTTGCGCACACCGCGTGCCTCGGGAAGCAGCGGGTGCCCGAGGCCTTCAGCCTCGTAGCGGATGCCGCCCTCCAGCAGCTCGGGGAACGGGTCGGCCGGGTGCTCGAAGGCGTAGCTCGCCAGCGCGCAGAGAGCCTCGAACTCCCCTACGGCCTCGAGCCAGTGCGGTACGGCTGCACCAGACCTGGCTCGCCAGGCCTCGATCGCGAGGCCGAGCTGCGTGCTCCAGAGCAGCATCGCCGCGATCGGAGCGAAGAGCTGGTTCTGGCGCGCCTCGAGCAGCTCGAGCAGGCGGCGAAGGCGTGCTACCCGGCGTGACGGCGGCTCCCCGGCGGCATCGAGCGATGCCCGGAGGGCGACGAGGCGCGGTGATGTGAATTGCTCGCTCTCGATGCGCCCCAGCAGCTCGGCCAGGAGCGCGAGATCGCGTGCGGGCCGGCCGGCAGCACGGATCACGGGTAGGACGCGCGAGCGCAGCCGGGCCGCGAGCGCGGCTTCCAGGACGAGTACCGCGATGAACGGAATTGCCCCCATGCCGAGCGCGTACCACCCCGCGGCGGCCGCGAGCAGGCAAGCCACGAGCACGGCGGCGGCGACGCGGGCTGCACGCGAGACGGGCGCTGCCGGCGCGCAGGCCCAGGCTCGAAGTGCAGCGGCATCGACGCCAGCACGTACTTCGGCGCCGAGGCGCGCCAGATCCTCGCGCAGATCGAGCTTCGGTCGAAGCTCCGTCACGGCCGCCTGCCGCGCGCGGGCCTCGTCGAGAGTGGACGGCGCGAGCAGCCAGGCGGCGAGCGTCTCTTCGCCCATCCGCGTGCGGGCCGTGGAGAGCAGCTCGAAGAGCGAGCCCTGCCCGAAGAGGTCGAGGTCTGCGGCATAAAGATGCGAGGGATCGAGGAAGCGCTCGCCCGTCTCTCCGCCGCCGGCCCAGCGATCCTCGAGGCGCGAGAGGCCGCGCTCGTAAAAGGCCGCCGCTCGCTCGGCCGCAGTGCGCTGCCCGATGACGTGGTCGTGGAGCAATACCAGCGCGATGAATGCGACAAGGGGAAGCAGCAGCCACGCCGCTGGAAGGCCGTTAGGGCCGTAGGCGAGCCAGAGAGCTCCAACGCCCGCGGCAAAGACCGCGAGCCGAAGATTCGAGAGCACTCGCTCGCGGCGGAGCAAGGCTGCTGCCACGCCGCGGCGTAGCGTCAGCCGCTCCGTGTAGAGCGCGTGGGGGGACGCATCCGCAGCAGGCGCGCTCGGCTGCGTCATGGCAGGCCGAGCAGACGCGCGCCCTGGCCTGCTGCGAAGGCGTTGCGGTAGGCGGAGGCGACGAAGGTCCGGGCCTGCGCGACGGCCTCAAAGACGCTCGCGCCAGAAGCGAGGCCAGCCGCCGCGGCCGCCGCGAGCGCGCAGCCGGTGCCGTGGACCGGCGGCCCCTCGATGCGATGCCCAGCGAGCCAGGTGAGCTTGATCTCGTTGCCCGAGCTCTCGGCCAGCAGATCGTCGGGTGGGCCGTCCCGGTGCCCGCCCTTGATGAGCGCCGCGCGCGCGCCGAGCTCCCCCACCAGCGCTCGAGCCGCCGCCTCGACACCCTCCGCACTCGAGACATCGAGGCCCGTAAGCGCCTCCGCCTCGGGCAGGTTGGGCGTTACCAGGGCCGCGAGAGGGAAGAGGCGCGTGAGCGTCTCCCACGCGCGCCGCTCGAGCAGGATCGTGCCGTCGCTCGCCGCCAGCACGGGATCGATCACGAGAGGGGGCGGCGCCGGCCGTGCGAGCAGGAGCTCCGAGAGACCGAGCTCGACCATGCGGGCCACGTCGTCGGTGGCGAGCATGCCGAGCTTCACGGCGTGGAGTGTCACGTCACGGATCAGGGCCCGGATCTGCTCCAGCACCACGCTCGGAAAGACCGGAAGCACGCGCTGGACCTTCGCCGTGTCCTGCACCGTGAGGGCGGTGACGATGGCGGCGCCGTGCACCCCGAACGAGCGGAAGACCTGGAGGTCCTGTTGGAGGCCGGCGCCTCCGGTCGGATCGGAGCCGGCGATCGTGAGCGCGATTCGCACAGGCGTGATGGTAAGATCGCCCCTCGAACGGCGCATCCTGGGGATCGCCCCTCCGGCCTCTGGGCCGGGCCGCGAGTGAGACGAGACGAGTGAGACGAGACGGGTCCGAACGGCGAGGAGCCGCAGAGGGGAAAGAGATGCGATCGTGGAAGAAGAGCCTGGGCCTGCTGCTGCTGGGCCTCGCAATTGCCGCCTCCGCAGACGCGGCACCGGCTGCCGGGAATGACAAGGAAAAGGGGGCGGATACCTGGTATGCGGAGACCGTCCAGCATGGCGACGGGGGTCTGCGTGTCATGAACATCTGGTCGAAGGGCCGGAAGCTCCGCGCGGAGACGATCGTCGGCGGAACGGTGCTGCTCACGCTCGTGAACGGCGACACCTACTACAACATCATCCCTTCGGCGGGGATGGGTGTTTCGATCCTGCGTTCACCGAAGGCAATCGCCGACGATCAGAAGGGCGGGCGTCCCTTCGGCCGCGACGTCGAGAAGATCCTTGCGCGCGGTGCGGAGAAGGCCGGGAGCGAGCGGCTCATGGGCCGCGAGGTCACGATCTACCGTCTCAACACGGGCAGTACCCGCGAGGAGGTCTGGGCCACCGACGACGCCGAGAAGCTTCCGATCAAGCTCGTCTACACCGACCGCGACAAGGGACAGTCGGCCGAGACCATGCTCAACTGGTCGCGGGGCATGTCACTCGCGGACGCCTTCTTCGAGCCCGATCCGCGCATCGCGCTCGAGAAGATGAGCTACGAGGAGTTCCTCGCACGCGTGAAGGACGGCAAGGTCGCGAGCTTTCCGCCGCTCTTCTCCGATCTGCTGAGCGGCAGGCCGCAGTAGCGCGTCAGCTCACCCACTCGATGTTGGCATCGGCGATCGCCGGCGCGTCGCTGGCGAGCACGGCGAGCTTGCGCGCGATCTTGCCGGCGATGTCGCGGAAGGCGCGTGCCGCGTCCGAGTCCGGCGCGTAGACGACGATCGGCTTGCCGACGTCTCCCCCCTCGACGACGCGCGAATCGATCGGTACCTCGCCCAGGAAATCAACGCCGAGCTCCTTGGCCGTCCGCTCGCCGCCTCCCCGACCAAAGATGTAGTACTTGCGGTCCGGTAGATCGGGCGGCGTGAAATAGGACATGTTCTCGACGATACCGAGCACCGGAACGCTCACCTTTTCGAACATCTTGAGGCCCTTGCGTGCATCGATGAGCGAGAGATCGTTGGCGGTAGTCACGATCACCGCGCCCGAGAGCGGAGCCATTTGCGTGAGCGTCAGCGCCGCGTCGCCCGTGCCGGGCGGCAGGTCGATGACGAGATAATCGAGCGTCCCCCAGTCGACGTCCTTGAGGAACTGGGAGATGAGGCCGTGCACCATCGGCCCGCGCCAGATTACCGGCGTGCTCTCGCTGACGAAGAAGCCCATGGACATGAGCTTCATGCCATAGGCCTCGTTCGGCAGGATCTGGCGCTCGATCGTGCGCGGCCGAGCGCTCACGCCGAGCAGAAGCTGGAGCGAGGGCCCGTAGACGTCGGCGTCCATGATGCCGACGCTGGCGCCGGTCTCGCAGAGCGAGAGGGCAAGGTTCACGGCGGCCGTGCTCTTACCGACGCCGCCCTTGCCCGAGGCCACCGCGATCGTGTTGCGGACCCCGGGGAGGATCTCGCCCTGCGGTGTAGCGGGCACAACCGTACGGCCCCGGGTGTTCGCCGTCATGGAAACTTCGACGGTCTCGACGCCGGGGAGAGCCGAAACTCGCTCTTTCGCGGCCTTCTCGAACTCGGCCTTCACCGGGCAGGCGGGCGTCGTCAGCTCGATCGTGAACGTTACGTGCCCAGCGTCGATGCGGACGTTCTTCACGAATCCGAGCTCGACGATCGACTTGCCGAAGTCGGGATCGACGATGGGGCGGAGCGCGCCGAGGACGTCCTCCTCGGTAATGCGGGGGGCCATATGCCTCTCCAATGGGTGGAGTGGCAGCGTAGCGCACGCAGGTGGTCCGGCTCCGGAGCTCCTCCTCGAGCGCTCCTACTCGAGAAGGTACGGCAGCGCTGCGGCCCAGGAGGCGAGGGCCGCCGCCTGCTTGCCGCGCAGAGCCATCTGATCGCCGAGGTCGAGCCATGCCTTCGCCCGCCTGAGCCGGGAAGCGCTCGCAGCGTCGCCGCCGCCAGCCGCCATGCGGCGCGCGAGGCCAAGGCGACCTGCACGGCTCAACGCTGCGCCGAGCTCGGCGCGCAGATCCTGCAGCAGCGGCACGTTCTCGGCCGGCGAGGCCAAGCCGCGATCGATGAAGGGCAGGATCGCCGCAGCGACCTTCACGTTCATGCGGCCCAGCGCGAAGAGAGTCCAGTCGATGGCGGCCGGCGCCGTACTCTTTTGGAGGCTCGACGGCCCGCTCGTGATGCGCTCGGCAAGCTTGCTGCGCAGCGATTCGAGCGCCCAGACGAGGCCCTGCTTCGGATCGCCAGTGGTCGCCGTCGGCAGCACTCCCGAGGAGAGGTTGCCCGAATTGCGCCGATCGTGGCCGAAGCCCTGCCACGGGATCGCCGCGTCCGTCGATGGGGCCGGCGTATCCCAGACGTAGAGATTGCCTTCACGCGTCGCTGCGACCACCTCGATCTTTCCGTCGCCATCGATGTCACCAGCGGTGGGCGAGGAGATCAGCCAACCGTGCGTGAACTTGGGCCAGCCAGCCGGCAGCGTGCCGTCCGCCCGGTAGGCCCGGAGCAGGTAGCCGCCGCTTCCCTGCAGCACCTCGGCCCGGCCGTCGCCGTCCACGTCGGCGAGGCCCGGACTCGAGAGAAACTGCATGTCGTCCATCACGCGCGGGAAGGCGGGGAGCACCGCGCCCGTGCGCGGGTTCCAGGCCGTAACCTGATGCTCACCGAAGCCCTGCTGCCCGGGAGCCGACACGTCGATCAGGACGCGAAGGCCGCCGGTCGGCGCCACGTACTCGGGCTGCCCGTCGCCGTCGAGGTCGCCGAAGGCGCCGGAGCCGAGGGAGCCGAAGAAAGGCGCGTCCGCCGATCCCGCCGTCGCGGGCACATTGGGGAAGCTGGCCGGAAAGTCGACGGCCAGCGCTTTCGGAACGCCGCCCGTACGGCCAAGCTTCGGGTTGCCATCGGCGTCGAAGAGCATGACCGGGCCGATGGCGCCGAAGATCGCAACCGAGAGCTTGCCGCTGCCATCCACGTCGGCGAGAGCCGCCGAGCCCGGTGTGCCCGCCGCCACCGTCGGCAGGAGCCCACCCACGATGATCGGCACTTTCACCGGCCAGCCGGCGCGGAAGGGGCCGCCCGCGTGGAGGTTGCCGTCGTGGTGCACGGTGTAGAGGCGGGCCCCCGTGTCGAGCTTGAAGTCGCCGATGTCGAGGCCGTTTCCTGCCAGCGAGGTGAGGATCGTGAGCAGCTGCGACGGCGCGAAGAAGCCGTTGCTCTCGCCGCTGTACTCCTCGTTGGTGCCGACGACGATCTCGGGCAGGCCGTCGCCGTCCAGGTCGCCGACGGACGGCGAGGAGAGAATCTTTGCCAGCCGGTTGCGCGCGTTCGAGCCCGGTTTCGGCGTAGCCTTGCCCGATACCGGATCGATGCCGAGCTTCGATCGATCTCCGAGACGGACGGGGAAGCCGGGCACGGCCGTGCCATCGGCGCGCCAGGCGTAAAGGTGGCCATCGAAGCCGCCGTGCAGGATCTCGAGCTTCGGATCGCCGCCCGGACCATCGAGGTTCGCGAGCGTCGGTGCGCTCGCAATGGCGCGATCGACGTCATTGAACTTGTCATGATTCTGCGAGAGCGAGAAGGCCGGATTGGTCTCGACCGGAAAGCCGGCGCGGCGGCGGCCGTGGTCGTCGAAGACGTAGAGCCTGCCCTCGGTCGAGGCGACCACGATCTCGACGTGGCCGTCGCCGTCGATGTCGTCGGCGGCGGTGGACGCGAGGATCGGCTCGTGAGGCACAGGCACCTCGCCGCTCGCGTAGGCAGGGGATGGGTGCACCGGGATCGCATCCGTCAGTACGGGGAAGCCCGGCAGCTCGGCGCCCGTCGCACCGCGCAGCACGTGGACGCGGCCATCCGAGGTGCCGTAGACGATGTCGAGGACACCGTCGCGGTCTACGTCGGCGAGGGCCGCGGAGCCCTCCCCCGACGCGCCCAGGAATTTCGGTGCGAAGTGAAGCGTCGGATCGGAATGGATCGCCAGCGTGCGGCGGTCCTCGCCGACGCGGTTCTGTGTATCCATGACGAGCAGGCGAAGCGTCACGCTATGCGCGTCCGGATCGCTGATCGCCTGCGCTGGATCGAAGCCGCAGGCCGCGGCCGTAGAGGCAGGGCTCCAGCTCGCGAGCGTGGCTCTCGTGAGCTTCGTGACGGAGAAGCCGCTCCCGATCGGTGTGAAAGCCGTCGGCTGGACGCCGCAGCCCACCTCGACCGAGTATTGGAAGGCGCCACCGGTTCGCAGAGCCGCGGCCGAGCCGATGACGGGAACGCTCGGGGTTCGGGCCGGATCGACGCTATCGAACCAGCGCAGGCTTCCCGAGAGATCCGCCTCCGGCGGGATGCCGGTCGCCGCGAGGTCGAGCATGCGTGCCACGTCGGGGCGGCCATAGCCCGTAAACTGGTCCCAGCCCGCCTGCGTCGCGTATTGCGAGGAGCCGAAGAACAGACCGAGGTTGGGCGCGGAAAGCAGGGCCTGGAGCAGCGAGTTGATGCTGAGCGGGGGACTTCCGCTGTGATCGATGTCCTCCGCCGATGCGCGGAACAGCTGGCGGACTTCTTCGGCCGAGAAGGGGTGCTCCGCATCGTTGCCCGGATAGGGCGAGAGCAGGCCGCGGTCGATGAGATTGCGGCCGTGCGAGACCAGCAGCAGCGAGATGCCGCCCGAGCGGCCCGTGGCTTCCGAGGAGCAGCTCGTCGAGGAGATGGCCGCCCAGGCGCGCCCGCCGTGGTTCGTGCAGCCGTTCTGGATCGTGTAGATGTTCTTCTGCTCGACGAAGGTGCCGTCGCCATTGCGTATCGAGTTCACCCA
>CAYGXT010000112.1:4810-8172 GCA_964353695.1 uncultured Myxococcaceae bacterium | reverse complement strand
TCTCCCGATCATTAATCAGCGACACCGACGTCACGGCTCCGTGCCGCTCGAAGAGCGCTCGAATTTCATCCTCTGTGGCGCTGAAGGGGAGGTTGCCTACGTAGATTTTCTTTCCCAAGACCGGTTCACTCCGAGCCCGCACCTGCGGTGGGGCATCCCTGGCCGCTTCCACGCCGGCCCATCCGGCTCTCGGAGAGCGACACGAATTCCGACCACGACCGAAGGATCGCTACCGATCCCCGCGACCGTGCGCGAGAAAGGCATTCTTTGAGCGGGATCACGTTCCGGTGGGCTTAACACTGGCGCATTGAACCGATCTGAGGACGCCTCTCAAGACAGTTGCCTAGCACAGGGGTGCGGGAGGGCGCCACGACCCCCCCTTGGACCTCCCTGGGGGGACCCCTCGAGCCGTCAGCTCGATAGCCGCGCTCGTACGGTGTAGTTGCCGCGCTTCTCGTCGAACTCGAGATCCACGTCGCCGGTCGCTTTCGCGTCCTCGAGCAGCGCGGCGAAGGACGAGTAGCCGTAGTAGTCCTCGTTGAAGCTGGGGTACACCCGGCGGATGGTCTGCTTCACCATCGAGCCCCAGACCGGATCGTAGTCTCGCTCGAGGGAGCGCACGATCTCGACCAGCATCTCGATGGCCTCACCCTTCTTCTGCGAGGGTTTCGAGGCGCCGGTCGGCCGCGCCTTCTTCGGCTTCTCGGCCACGCGCACCAGGTCGTCGTAGTAGATGAACTCGTCGCAGCTTCCGATCAGAAGGTCGGATGTCGAGCTCTTCACTCCACAGCCGATCACGCGCTTGTTGTTCTCCTTCAGCTTCGAGACCAACGGCGAGAAGTCGCTGTCTCCGGACAGCAGCGCGAAGATGTCGATGTGGCCCTTCGAATGACTGAGGTCGAGGGCGTCCACGACCATGTGGATGTCGGCGCTGTTCTTGCCGCTCATGCGTGTGTGCGGGATGTCGATCATCTCGATCCCGTGCTCGTGGAACTCGCGCACGGCGCTTCGGTACTTGCCCCAGTCGCAATAGGCGCGCTTGAAGATGATGCGGCCCTTCTCGAGCAGGCGCTTCAGCACGAGATCGACCTTGAACTCGCCCTTCTTCATGTCCCGCACGCCGATCGCGAGGTTCTCGAAGTCCACGAATACGGCGATCAGTTGCTCGTCCGCCACAGCCTTCCCTTTCTTCGGGGGCCGCCGACCGCGAAGCTGCGGACGGGAGGCCCAGCCCGGCGATGCTTCGCCTCCCGGAAGGAACCGTCAAGGGCGCAACCCTGATAAGCTTGCGAGGAGTCGCGGCGGGGGGAAGGATGTCCGACGAGCGAGGGGTACCGGTCTCGCGCAGCCCGGTGCACACGCTGCCGCGGGCCGTGCGAAGGGCCCTCCAATGGCTCGCGATCGCTGCGGGCGTGGCGTTCGCACTTCTCCTCGTACTCGCTCTCGTCCTCTCGCTCGCGGCCAACCGCTGGATCCGGCCCCTGGTGGAGGAGCAGGCCTCTCTCGCGATTCCGGGCGAAGTCCGGATCGGTAGCCTCGACCTCTCGTTGCTCGGCCTCTCGGTGACGCTGGGTGACCTGGCGATCCTCCCGGAAGCGGGCAAGGCGAAGCCGGTCCTCGAGGTCGGGAGGCTGTACGTCAGCCTGGCCCGGCTTCCCCTGCTCCGGCGACACATCGTGGTGAGCCAGATCGAGATCGAGGGGCCGATCGTGCGGGTGGTACGCGAGGCCAGCGGCGAGCTCGACCTGCTGAAGGTGCTCGTACCCGAGACGCCGGCCGAGGAGGCCGCGCCCGAGGCGCCGCCCTCGGAGCCGATCCTCGTGCTGCTGCGCCGCGTCGGTCTCGGCGCGGGTCGCATCGAGTTCGTAGACCGGGCGCAGCCCGGGGCCGAGCCGCTCACGATCGCGATTCCGCGCTCGCAGATCGACGACGTGGTCGTGACCGGCGACCCGGGAGAGGGCCCGTCCAAGGTTCAGCTCGAGATCAGCAGCGAGGGTGCGTCCGTCGCGGTGGACGGCAATTTTCGCCGCAGCGCCGGCGCCCTCGACGTCGATGCGACCGCTCGGGTCTCGAAGCTTCCCGTCGCGAGGGCTCGCGTCTATCTGCCGGACCTCGGCTGGAGTGAGCTCACAGGCGAGCTCGACGCGAAGATCCACTATGTCCACGCCACCGGGAAGATCCAGAGCGCCGACGGCTCGGCCGAGCTGCGGGGCCTGCGGGTGGGCGTTCCCAACCTGAAGGAGCCGGCCCTCTCGGCCGAGTCCCTCACGCTGGCCGTCGACCAGCTCGATCTGCTCGGGCGCCGGCTCGCCCTCGGCCAGGTGAGCCTCAAGAAGGCTCGCCTCTACTTCGATCCTGCCAACCGCACGAGCCTGCCGCTGCTGCCGAAGGGCCTCCCCGGCGCTGGCGAGCCGACACCGTCTGGTGACGCGCCAGCCTTCGCGTGGTCGCTCGCCGGTCTCGAGATCGAGGGCGCGGAGTTCGTGCCGCTTGGTGAGGGAGCTGCGCCACTTGGCCTCGACGCCCGCGTCGAAGCGATCGCGAGTACGTCCGAGACCTCGACCGCCGTGACACTCACGCTGTCCCAGGCCGACGGCTCGCTGAAGATCGACGGCAGGGCCTGCGCGGCGCCGGCAGGCTTCAGCGGCAAGATCACGCTCGACGATCTCGCGCTGGCGCCACTGCTGCGGATCGTGGCGCCCGGAGCGGGAGTGCGGGTCGCTGGCGGGGTCGCAAAGGGCGAGTTCGCGCTCAAGCTCGGCTCGCTCGCAATAAGTGATGTGCCCGCGCCCGGTGGCGACCTGCATCTGGCGGGAGCGATCGCCCTGGGCGGGCTCGACGTAAAGACCGATTCCGAGGACCCTCCCGGTGCGGAGGTCGAGCTCGCCCTGAAGGCGCTCGATCTACGGCTCGATTCGCTGGAGCTGCCGGGGCTGCTGCCGGCGGCCGACTCCGCAGTGCCCGTCGAAGGGGCGGGACGACTGCGCGCTGCGGGCAGCCTCACGCTCTCGGGCCTCTCCGCGAAGAGCGGGAAGGAAGGGGAGTTCGGCCTCAAGCTGGAGAAGCTCGAGCTCGGCATCGAGAGGGTCGAGGTGCCGAGGCTGCTGCCGGGCGCCGATGCCAAGAGCCCTTCCGATCCCCTGAGCATCGCCCTGGATCACGCGCGGATCACCGCGCCGAAGCTGCGCCTCACGCGGGCCGAGGGCGGGATCATGCTCCCGGTATTCTCGCGTTCCGGCGCCACGGCCGAGGAGAGGCCCGCCTCGGTCGCGGCGGCTAGCGTGGAGACGAAGAGTGCCGCGGCGCCGAAAGCCGAGAAGGACGGCCCCGGCATCCGCCTTGCGCTCGGCAGCCTCGGCCTC
>CAYGXT010000112.1:0-4800 GCA_964353695.1 uncultured Myxococcaceae bacterium | reverse complement strand
TCATTTCGTGGACCGTACGGTGAAGCCCTTCTATCAGGGCGAGGTCACGGGTCTGACGTTGACGGCGCGTGATCTCGCGTTCCCGGAGCTGCGCGTGCGCGACGTGTCGGTCAAGCTCGATGCGCCGGGGCCCGCGCCGCTCTGGGCTCTCGGGGCCTACACGCCGGCCTCGAGTTGGTTCGAGCTCGACCTCGGCCATCTCCCGCTCGCGCCGCTGAACCCGTACGTGCGCAATGCGTCCGGCTATGTGGTCAACGGCGGCGAGCTCTCGCTCTACTCGAAGGGCAGCGTGACGGACGGACGTCTCTACGTGGCCAACTGGGTCACGCTCTTCGATCCCGACCTATCGGGGGGTGGCCCCGAGGCCCCTCTCGAGAAGGCTCTTGGAGTGCCGGTCTCCCTCGCGATCTCGCTGCTCAAGGATCCGGCCGGGGACATCGGCCTCTCGATTCCCATCGACTACGACGAGAAGGGTGCAAGCGTGCACCTCGGTTCGGTGATCGGCTCCGCGGTAAAGGGCGTGCTGATCGGCGTGCTCACCTCACCCCTCAAGCTCCTCGGCGCCGTCGTCGACGCGAGCGGCCGGGTGGAGGACGTGACGCCCAAGCCGATCCACTTCGTGCCCGGGCGGGCCGAGCTCGCCGCCGGCGACGATGAGCGGGTCGCTGAGCTCGCGAAGCTCGCGGCCACGCGCCCCGGCCTTGCGCTGCGGCTCTCCGGGCAGACGTCGCCTGCCGACGCGCAGCTCCTGCGCGAGGCGAGGCTGCTCGAGGCCATCGACTCCGGGGAGGGGCTGCCGGAGTCGGCGCGCGGGCTGACGAAGGCGCTCGTTCGGCGCCGGCTGCACGCCGCCCTCGAGGCGCGGCTCGCAGGCAAGCCGGCGGAGCTCGATCCGGAGGACTCGCAGACGCTCGAGCAGTGGCTGGCCGCTCTCGAGATCGGGCCCGATGCGCTGTCCGAGCTCGCGCGCCGGCGAGCCGACCACGTGCAGACGCTGCTCGAGGCGCAGTTCGGGCTGGACGCGAAGCAGATCCTGCTGGCCGAGCCTGGCCCGCCGGGGGGCTCCCCCGAGCCGAGCGTGGACGTCGCGATCGCCTCGTGACCGGATCGGGCACGGCGGCGCGCGATGCTGAAGGCATGTCCCCGGCTCCTTCCAGCAACGCGCGGATCCTCGTTGCCGCCGGCGCGCGTGCGACCGAGACCCTGCTCCTCGAATGCCTCGAGCCGCTCGTGGAGGCGGCACGTTCCGACTGGCGTCTGCTGGCAAAGCCGGTGCGCATCGTCGTGCCCTCGCGAAGCTTGCGCGATCATGTGAGCGCAACGCTCGTCGGGCGCTTTGGCCCGGCCGTCGCGGGCCTCGAGATCCAGACGCTCCATGGGCTCGCGCTCGAGATCTTGGATCGCATGCACGAGCCGGCTGCTCCGGGCGAGGCGCTGCTGCCGATCCTCGTGCGCGTGGCGGCGAAGCGGGAGCCTCTGTTCGTATGCGAGCTCGGCGCGCTCCACGACGGTTTCGGCGCCGTGGTCGGCAGCGTCCGCGATCTGCTCGACGCCGGTCACGTGCGCGAGAACGCGGACGTGATCGAAGAGGCGCTGGCCAGCCTTCCAGGAGCGACTGAGGAGCGTGAGCGCGCGGGCGCGCTCGTCCGCGTGACGCGCGAGGTGAGCGGCCGCCTCGAGCAGCTCGGCCTCGATTCTCGCGCGTCGATGCTGGGCCGTGCGGCCGATGCCCTGCGGCGAGAGCCGGAGCGCGCGCTGCCGCAGCGGGCCGTGCTCGTGCACGGATTCGCCGATGCCACCGGCGTTGCCACGGATCTCGTCGAGGCGCTGGTGCGCGCCTGCGGAGCGCGCGTTCTCCTCGACCGGCCGCCGGACCCGTCCGATCCCGGGCTATCCGATTCGGGCTGTGCTTTCACCGAGCGCTTCGCCGCTCGCCTCGAGAGCGCCGGCGAGCTCGCCCTGCTGCCGCACGCGCAACCGGCGCCGCCCGAGATCCGCCTGCTCCGGGCGCCGGGTGGAGAGGCGGAGGTGCGCGGCGTTTCGCTGCGCGTGCGTGCGCTGCTGGATGCGAGGGTCGCAAGCGAATCGATCGGCGTCGTCGCGCGCACGCTCACCCCCTACGCCCTGCGCATCCGCTCGCACTTTGATCGTCTCGGGATCCCGTTCTCCACGCTTCGCGCGCGAAGCGGCCCGGACGGTGGGGGACGCAGGATCGAGGCCTTCCTCGCGTTGCTCGAGCGCCGCGGCGAGACGCCGGCCGACCGCTGGCTCGACGCGCTCGCACCGGCGTTGCGCGGCACGGCCTCTCTTGCCGACCTGCGCATGGCCCTGCATGCCCTCGGTGCCGCGCGGGTCGAGCAGGTCGCCGCACTCGACATCCCGCGGCGCCTGCAAGGCAGGCCTTCCTACGCGCTTCCCGTTCGCCACGGCATCACGCTGGAGGAGGACGAGGACGGCGAGCTTCGAGCGCGCGGCGAGCGCCGGCGCGTGCCGCGCGAGGCGTTATGCACGCTGGTTTCGCGTGCGGCGCGCCTGTGCGAGGCCCTCCTTATGTGGCCCGACGAGGCTCCGCTCGGCGAGCATCTGGATCGAGTGCAGGATCTCGTCCTACAGGCGCTCGGTTGGACGGAGGAGGAGCCGGCCTGCGCGCCGCTGCTCGGGACGCTGGCGCAACTCGCCGCCGATCTTCCTGCCAGCATGCGGATGGACGGGCAGGAGTTCTTGCTTCTGCTGCGCGGGGCCTGCGACGGGCTCGGCTCCCGCCCGCTCGGCGGTGCGGGCGCAGGGGTTCAGGTCCTCGACGCCACGGAGGCGCGGGCGCGAACCTTCACGCATCTCTTCGTGCTGGGGATGAACCGCGATCTCTTTCCTCGTGTCGTGCTGGAAGATCCGCTCTTTGCCGATGCGCTGCGCCGGGGCCTGCTGGAGCACGGGACGGGTGTGCTGCCCGATCTCCCGCTGAAGCTCGGCGGCTTCGATGAGGAGCGGTATCTGTTTGCGCAGCTTCTCACAGCGAGCCCGCACGTCACGCTGTCGTGGCAGTCCGTCGACGACGACGGGAAGGAGCGCGCGGTATCGACGTTCGTCGAGCGGCTCTGGCTCGCAGGGCGCGCGCCGGCTGCGGAGGCCTTGCCGACGCTCTGGTCGCCCGGGCCTGGCATGGGGCCGCGCCCCGCGGCCGAGCATCTGGTGCTGGCCGGCCTGCACGGAAGCCGCGCTGCCTTCGGGAGGCTGCTGCCGCTGGCGCTGGCCGAGGTCGCGGCCGAGTCCGTCGCGACGGGAAGGCTCGATGCAGATGCCGTCGCCCACGCGCGCATGGCGGCTCTCGATCTTCTCGAGCCGCGTGGCACGGCGCACGATGAGATCGGCCCGGCCTTCGGCTTCGTGGGCGAGCGACACGAGGGAGATGCGCGCGGATCAGGGCTCGCCATCACGACCCTCGAGCAGATCGCATGCTGTCCGTGGCAGGCCTTCCTGACCCGCGTGCTCCACGTCGAGCCGGTCCCCGACGCGCTGGGGGCGCTGCCGGCAGTGGATGCGCTGCTGCTGGGAAGCGTGCTGCATGCCAGCGTCGAGGCGATCGTGAGGGCGAGCATCCAGGAAGAGGAGCCGTCCCTCGAGGCCGCCCTGCGGCGCGGGGCCGTGTCTGTGCCCTGGCCTTCTGACACCGATCTGCGTCAGATCGTCGCGCAGAACGCAGAGCGTCTGCTCGAAGCGGAGGGCATTGCGTCCCCGGGGCTGGTGCGGGTGCTCGCCGAGCGCGCGCAGCCCCTGCTGCGCGAGGTCTTCGAGCACCTGTGGCGGCCGTCGCAAGGCCGGCCGGCATTTTTCGGGACCGAGCTCACGGGCGTGCTCCGGGTGCGCGACGACGACGACCGCCTGCGTGAGATCACGTTTCGCGCCGATCTCGCGCAGGAGGTCGCGGGGGGCCCGTGTCTCATCGATCTCAAGACCGGAAGGCCGATCTCGGAGGCGAAGACGGAGAAGACGCGGCGCGGGCATCTTCTAAAATCCGTCGCCCGCGGCCGCAGCCTGCAGGCCCTCGCCTACGCATGCGCCGCGAGCGGCGAGGGCCGCTACCTCTACGCCAACCCGGAGCGCTCGCGCGGGAACCCCGTCTGCTCCGTCTCCCACGACGACGCCGAGCTGCTCGGCATTTTCGACGAGGCCGTGCGGACGCTGCTCGCCGCCTGGGATCGAGGGAGCTTCTTGCCGCGCCTCGAACGACCGGAAGGAAGCGAAGGGAAGCCGCCCTGTGATTTCTGCCAGGTCACCGAGGCCTGCGCGCGCGGGGATAGCGGCGCGCGAAGGCGGCTCGCACGCTGGGCCACGGCCGAGCCCGAGCGCAGCGGCCCGGGAGTCGCTGCACTCGCGGCGGCGTGGGCGGTCTTCCGGCTCCCGGCGCGGCAGAGCAAGCACGATGGGACGGCCGGAGAGGAGCCGGCATGAGCCAGGACGCGCTGCGAAGCTCGCGCGAAGTGCTCCTGACCGAGGATGCCGAGTCGCGCATCCTTGCGCAGACCTGCTTCGACCGGCCCGTCGTCCTCGAGGCGGGTGCGGGCACTGGCAAGACCACGGCCCTCGTGGCGCGCATCGTAGGTTGGGCGCTGGGCGAGGGCTGGGCACGCGCCGCACGGCGTCTCGGGTTTTGCGAGCCGGCGCAGCCGCGAGACGAAGCGCGCATCGCAGCGCAGGTGCTGCAGCGCATCGTGGCGATCACGTTCACCGAAGCCGCTGCGGCCGAGATGGCCCAGCGCGTGGGCGAGAAAGGTCTTGCCGACACCCACGGGCCCGACGATC
>CAYGXT010000111.1:0-8183 GCA_964353695.1 uncultured Myxococcaceae bacterium | reverse complement strand
GATGGCGCAGGTGCCGACCTTCAGGAGGTTCGTGTACTCGCTCATGTTGGAGTCGCCCACGATCACATGCAGCCGCCGATACTTCTCGCGGTCGGCGTGGGGCTCGTCGCGGGTGTTGATGATCGACCGGTCGTTGGTCGTGGTACCCGAGATCTTCTGATAGATGTGCTGGGCACGCTGGCTCACGCAGTAGTGCACGCCGTCCTGGGTCTGGAAGACCTTGCCCGCGCCGGTGTAGATCTGCCGCGTCACCAGGAACGGGATCAGCTGCTCGGCGAGGTAGTAGAAATCGACGTCGCGGTCCACGAGGTAGTTCTCGTGGCAGCCGTAGCTGTTGCCGACGAAGTCCGTGTTGTTCTTGAAGATCGAGAGCCTTCCCGGGATCCGCTCCTCGCGGATCTTCTCCTCGGCATAGTCCTGGAGGTCCTCGAGGATCCGCTCTCCCGCCTTGTCGTAGACGATGAGCTGGCGGGGAGAGGCGCACTCGGGGGTCGCGTACTCGGGATGGCAGCCGGTGTCCTGGTAGAAGCGTGCGCCGTTCTCGAGAAAGACGTTCAGGAAGTGCTCGGTCGTGATCAGCTTCTCGAAGAGGAAGCGGATCGCCTTCTCGACCGGGAGCGTCTTGCGCCCTTCGGGCGTGAAAATGATCCCGTATTCGCTCTCCAGGCCGAAGATCCGCTTCTGCACATCACCGCCCACTGCGGCTGGGCATGCACGCCAGCCTACTCCTCGAGGATATCTCTCAGCTCATCGGCGGAAAGCCGCCTGAACTTGCGGCTTGGACGCTGCCTCTCGAGGACGCAGACCTCGAGATTCTGGAGCGGGATTTTCGGCTCGCCGTTGGTGGCGCGCGCCAGCGCTTGCCGGCCCAGGCGCATGCAATCCCCAAGGGGCATCTCCGGTCGATAGCTCGACTGCAGGTGCGCCTGGAGAGTCTCAGAGGCGCCGCCGATCACGCAGTAGCCCTGGTGATCCGTGATGCTGCCGTCGAATTGAACGCGATAGATCGTGTTCTTCTCGTGGCCGGCCAGGCGCGGATCACCGACTTCCGCCACGATGAGCTCGACCTCGAGGGGCTTGAGCTCGCGCGTGAAGGCGTCGCCCATCGCCTGGGAGTAGGCGTTGGCGAGGGCCTTGCCGCGGACATCCTCGCGCGAATAGGAGTAGCCCTTCACGTCGGCATAGCGAATGCCGATCTTTCTGAGCTGATCGAACTCGCTGAACTTGCCCACGCCGGCGAACGCGATGCGGTCGTAGATCTCGCCGATCTTGGACAGGCCGGCCGACGGGTTCTCGGCCATCAGCAGGATGCCGGCATCGAACTCGAGGGTGAGGTTGGACTTGCCGCGGGCGATGCCTTTGCGGGCATACTCGGCCTTGTCCTGCATCATCTGCTCGGGAGAGACGTAGAACGGCATCGACATCGCTACCTCCGCTGCCGCGCCGCAACGAGCTCGCGGTGGAGCTCGGCGACGCGCTCGGCGGGCGTCTCCTGGATGCCCGCGGCGTCGCAGACGAAGATGTTCGGATAGATGCCGCGGACGGTGTCGACGCCGCCGGTGCCGCGGTCCTCGTCGGCCGCATCCATCAGCGCCTGCAGGGCAAAGCGCATACCGTCCTCCCGGGAGGCATCGGGGCGCCAGCTCTTCTTGAGGGACTCCTTGGCGTAGAGCCCGCCCGAGCCAGTCGTCTCGAACTCGGTCTCCTCGTAGCGTCCGCCCGTCACGTCGTACTTCCAGACGCGGCCGAGCATGCGGCGCTTGTCGTAGCCCGCGAAGATCGGCACTACGACGAGGCCCTGCATCGCCGCCGGCAGGTTCTGTCGGATCATCTGCGAGAGCTTGTTGGCCTTACCCTCGACCTCGAGGGGCTCGCCCTCGATCTTCTCGTAGTGCTCGAGCTCCACGCGGAGCAGCTTCGCCATTTCGATGGCGGGCCCTGCAGCACCCGCGATGGCCATCAGCGAGAAGTCGTCCGTGGCGAAGACCTTTTGGATATCCCGCGAAGCGACCCGGTAGCCCTCGGTGGCCAGCCGGTCGCCGGCGACGATCACCCCGCCCTTGAACTTCAAGCCGAGCACCGTCGTGCCGTGAGGCACGGACAGCTTCGCCTCGCCCGCAGCCTGCGGCGAGCCGGCGACGGCTTGCACCGCCGCGAACGGCCGCACATGCGGGTAGCTGGTGTCGAGCAACTCGCTGAAGCTCGATCCCTGGTACGAGTCCCGGAAACGCAACGGCCCCCTCCCCCCGGCGGGGCGCAGCGTCACTCGCCGCCGCGCTGCACGTAATTCTTGACGAACTCTTCCGCGTTCTCTTCGAGCACTGCATCGATCTCGTCGACGAGCGCGTCCATCTCTTCCTTGAGCGCATCACCCTTCTTGGCGAGCTTCTGACCGCTCTCGCCGGCGCTCCCACCGTCGCCGTCTCCACCCTTGCTGGGCTTCTGTGTCTGCTTGGTGTCGGCCATGGCGTTCTCTCCAAAGTGCGGGTTCTAGGCCCGCAGGTTCTTCAGCAGGTCGCGCGCCGTCGGCGAGATGTCAAAAAGATCCTCGACATGCGCCTTCGATCCCTTGAGCGGCTCGCCCATGAGCACCCGTTTGACGGGCTCGCTACCGATTCCGAACGAAATCGAGTCCCAGTTCACTCCGAAGACCTCCGCAGGGTAGCGCTTCAAGCACTGACCCCGAAAGTATGCCCGGGTGTCCACCGGAGGCTCGGTCACGGCCGCGTCGATCTCGGCGTCGGTCACGATCCGCTCGACGCGCCCCTGTCGCTCGAGCAGGTAGTAGAGCCCCTTGTCGGGGCGCAGGTCGTGGTACTGGAGGTCGAGCATGGAGACCTGGGCCGACTCCCAGTCGAGGCCCTTCCGCTCCATGAATCCCTCGATCAGGGCCTTCTTGATCACCCAGTCGATCTCGCGCCGCAGCTCCATCGGGTCGCGCTCGAGGCTCTCCACCACGTGCTCCCACTTCGCAAGCACGTCCAGGGTGATCGGATCGGGGCTCTTCCCGCTCACGTACTTCTGGGCCATCTCCAGGTACTCGCGCTGGATCTGGACCGCAGAGAGCTTCTTCCCGTTCTCGAGCTGCAGCTCGCGCCGGCAGCTCGGGTCGTGGGAAACCTCTTTGATGGCGCGCACCGGGTCGCGCAGCGCAAGGTCACGACGCAGTGCGCCATCCTCGATCATCGATAGCAGGAGCGCCGTGGCGCCGTTGCGCAGGTAGATCGTGTACTCGCTCATGTTCGAGTCGCCCACGATCACATGCAGCCGCCGGTACTTCTCGCGGTCGGCGTGAGGCTCATCGCGCGTATTGACGATCGGCCGCTTGACCATCGTGTCGAGGGCAACCTCGGTCTCGAAGAAATCGGCCCGTTGGCTCAGCTGGTAGGGGCAGGGATGCGCCCGGTTCTCGCTCCCGACCTTCCCGGCGCCGGCGTAGATCTGGCGCGTTACGAGGAAGGTCATCAGATGCTCCGCGATCTGCTTGAAGGACGTGCGGCGGTCCATCAGGTAGTTCTCGTGGCAGCCGTAGCTGTTGCCCTTGCGGTCGCTGTTGTTCTTGTAGATCAGGATCTCCATCCCGGGCGGGAGCAGCAGGGTCGCCTCGCGGCGGGACAGCTCCACGATGCGCTCGCCCGCCTTCTCGTGCACCACGAGGTCGCGGACGTTCGTCACCTCCGGGCAAGAATACTCGGGGTGCGCGTGATCGACGTAGTAGCGAGCCCCGTTCACCAGCGTCTTGTTGCGGGCGATGTTCTCCTGCTGGTTCGGCGTGTACTTCTCGCCGTCCACCTGGAAGCCCCGCGCGTCGGCGAGCGGGTTCTCCTGGTCGTAGTCCCAGAGGATCCGTCCGGGATGCTCCTCCCGGTAGGCGTTGACGAGCAGAACGCAGCTCGAGATGGGATCGAAGTCGCGATCGTTCTTGACCGTGATTCCGTACTCGATCTCCGTTCCCATCACCTTGGGAATCGCCATCCACCCCCCGAGCTACCGACTGCTGCAGCGCCTTACAGATATTGACCCGACGAGACGTTCTCGATCGAGCGCTCGTTCCGGTTGATGCCCGTCATGAGCGTGCGCACGTTGATGATGCGCTCCCCCTTGCGGCCCGAGATGCGCGCCCAGTCGTCGGGATTGGTGGTGTTCGGGAGATCCTCGTTCTCCTTGAACTCCTGGCGCACGGCTTCGAGCAGGTCCGAGAGCTTGATGCCCAGCTCGCCGTCGCCAATCATCCTCTTCACTGCCTTCGTCTTCGCGCGGGCCACGATGTTCTCGATCATGGCGCCGCTCGAGAAGTCCTTGAAGTAGAAGATCTCGCGCTCTCCCTTGGCGTATGTGACTTCGAGGAACTTGTTCTCGTCGTTCGTCGAATACATCTCGTTGATCGTATCCTCGATCATTCCCGCGGTGATGGCGCTTGTATCCGTGCCGTACTGGAGCCTCACCTCGTCGTGGAACGGGAGGTCGGCCGTCAGATACTTGGAGAAGATCTCCTTGGCTGCGGCCGCATCGGGACGGTGCACCTTGATCTTCAGGTCGAGGCGCCCCGGGCGCAGCACGGCCGGGTCGATCAGGTCCTGGCGGTTGCTGGCGCCGATCACGATCACGTTCTTGAGCGACTCGACGCCGTCGATCTCCGACAGGAACTGTGCCACCACGGTGGCCTCCATGTCGGAGCTGATGCCCGAGCCACGCATTCAGAACAGCGAGTCCATCTCGTCGAAGAAGATCACGACGGGGACGTCCTCACTCGCCTTCTCGCGCGCCTTCTTGAAGACCTCCCGGATCTTATGCTCCGTCTCGCCGACGTACTTGTTCAGGAGCTCAGGCCCCTTCACGTTCAAGAAGTAAGCCGGCGTAGCGCGGCCCGTCCGCTTCTCGATGCTCTTGGCGAGGCTGTTCGCGACGGCCTTCGCAATCAGCGTCTTGCCGCAGCCCGGCGGTCCGTAGAGCAGGATGCCCTTGGGCGGTGAGAGCTTGTGCTGCAGGAAGACTTCGGGATGGATGTACGGCAGCTCGATCGAGTCGCGCAGGATCTGGATCTGCTCCCCGAGGCCGCCGATCTTTTCGTAGGTGACGTCCGGTATCTCTTCGAGCACGACTTCTTCAACGCTCGACTTCGGCAGCTTTTCGAAAGCGAAGTTGGTGCGCGGATCGAGCAGGATGCTGTCTCCGACCTTCAGCTTCTCGCTCCGCAGCGGCGTGGCGAGCGTGATCACCTTCTCATCGTCCGCGTGGCCGAGGACGATGGCGCGGTTGTCGGCGAGGAAGTCCACGATGTGGCCGATCTCACCGCGTGGCGTATAGCCCGCCGGCTCCACCACGTTGAAGGCCTCGTTCAGCACCACGAGCTGGCCTTCCTCGAGCTGGAATACGTCGAGGTTCGGATGGGCGTTCACGCGCATGGCCTTGCCGTCGACCAGGATCTCGACAGTGCCGTCCTTGTTGCCGCGCGTGAAGATGCCATAGGTGTTGGGCGGCGCGCAGAGCTTGTCGACCTCTTCCTTCAGGAGCTCGACCTGCTGCTTCGCCTCCTGCAGCACGTGCACGAGCTTCTCATTCTGGCGCTCAGCGTCGCCGACTTGCTGGCGCGCCAGCTCGTGGCGGCGCCGCAGTGCGTCGAACTCCGCGAGCACGCGATCGAGGCGGCGGCGGAACTCCGCCGAGTCACCGCCGAAGAAACGGATCGCGTCCTGGAGGTCTTCGATCTCGTCGCGGTACGGCTGCTGGGGCTCGCGATCCGACTCTCCCTCGCCGCCAGGCCGCGGCCCCGTCGAGGAGATACGCCGCATCACGTCCCGCACGAAGCCCCGTCTTCCCTGCCCGGAACCGGAATCGAACTCGCTCATCCAGCTCTCTCCTCGATCCCCGGCACAAGGCCGAGCCTGAAACGAACCCTGCTGGAAGCTATTGCAAGGCGTGTGCCGCGCCCTTGCCCCCGATCGGTACACGTTGCACTCGCTCGCCGGGAGCGTCGCGCACGCATTCCAAATCCCCATCTCTGGGTCAGGCCGCAGCCTCTCTCGGGCTCGCCGAAGGCCATGAAGACGCAGAGGGACAGGGCCTCGAGGGGCGCCTCAGAGAGCAGGCCGGGCAGGCTCACCCTGCCCCCGCAAGCGCCCGAACGGCTCCTCTGCTCACTCAAGACCTTCCGCCCCCGGGCTCCGGTCATCGGCCTGCGGCAGACGTCGAACCCCTCGGAATTCCGCGCGTTTTCGTTTATCGAACCTATCCGACTTCGCCTCCGTGTCAAGCACGGAGAAACGCCCGCAGCGTCGCCCCTTGCGTCGGCAGGACAAGCGCAGGAGGACGCCACAGCTAGCCCTGCCGGCAGGATCTTTTTCCCTCGGGGAAGGGCGGCCGAATCCGCCTCGCGTTCCGCGCCGCTGATGCGCGCGGACTGCCTGCCCCCTGCCGGCGGTCTTCCATCGGAGTGCCGCCTCGAGTTGCGATTCTGGCGGAGAGGCGCGGCCATTTTGACGCTCCCGTCATAGTGCCAGCGTTCCCAAGGGGCAGCTGCTACGCCGAACCTTGCGCGGCGCCTTGATCCCGGGAAGCGGAATGTCCCATTTGTGGACTCTGCCGGGAGCCATGCAGCCCTCACATCCTATGAGTGCTCACGGCTCGGCCGTTGGAACCTCGACGACCCGAACGCCCGCGGGCGGCGTGAACTGGAACAGGTCATCGCCGACGCCTGTGTTCGTGCGCACGTCCTGGAAGGCCACCCTCGTCACGTTGCCGATCAGGTCGAAGACCGCGGTCTCCTTCACCTCGCCGCTGGTCGGATCCACGCGGATCTCGAGCTTCTCGTAGGCGGCTGCCCTGCGGGGCACGAGACGTAGCTGTGCCTCTTCCTTCGCACACGTGAGCGCTTTCACCCGGAAGTCTCGGGTCATTTCACCATGCCCGAGGAGGAACTGGAGTGCCGCGCCGGATAGGAATCCCTGGCCCGAGCGCAGACGCTGGGCCTCCTTCTCGGCCGGATCGTATATCCAGAGCTCTTCGCCGTCGGTCACCACCAGGCTCGGCTCCGGCTGCTCGTAAGACCAGCGCATCTTGCCGGGCTTGGCGAAGCTAACCTCGCCGCTCGAGGGAGCAGCTGGGCCGGCGGCCTCCGCGCCCAGCGACACCACCTGCGAGACCTGCGTGAAGCGCGCCGTGAGATCGCGCACGCCCTCGTAATGGCCTTGCACCTTGCGCGCGACTGCCGTGGCGCAGTCGCCCGCCGGCTTCGCGGTCGCGCCCTCCTCCGTGCTCTCGACTGCCGGCGCGGGCCTGCGCTTCGACGCCGCCGGCGCAGGCAGCGCCAACCCCACACTCCCGATCAGCACGAGCCCCGCCGCCAGCCATCGCCTGCTCTGCGCCCGGACGGGGCGCAGGCGGCCGCTATTCGGCGTCGAGGGCTCGCGCATACACCTCACGGGGCTTGGTTCCTTCCTGGCGTCCGATGATCCCGTCGAGCTCCATCTGCTCGATCATCCGGGCCGCCCGGTTGTAGCCCACTTTGAGGCGGCGTTGAATGTAGGAGATCGAAGCGTTGCGGGTTTCGGCCACGATCGCGATGGCCCTGTCGTACATCTCGTCGACCTCGGTGCCCCGCTCCTCCTTCGCCTCGCTCTCCTCTTTCATCCGCACCAGGGTCTCGTCGAAGACGGGAGCGCCCTGCTTGCGCAGATCGGCGACGAGAGCGGCCACCTCCTTCTCGGAGACGAAGGCGCCATGTACGCGCCGCAGCTTCGAAGTGCCGGGCGGAAGGAAGAGCATATCTCCCTGGCCGAGGAGGAGGTCCGCGCCGTTCTGGTCGAGGATGGTGCGGGAGTCGGTGCGGGACGAGACCTGGAAGGAGAGGCGTGCCGGGAAGTTTGCCTTGATCACACCGGTCAGTACGTCCACGCTCGGGCGCTGCGTCGCGAGCACGAGATGGATGCCGGCGGCGCGCGCCATCTGCGCCAGCCGCTGCAGCGCCTCTTCCACGTCGTGCGCCGAGACGACCATGAGGTCGGCCAGCTCGTCGATCACCACGACGATGTAGGGCAGGCGGCGGAACTCGATCTCGCGACTCTCGGTCTCGCCCGGCTTCGGCTTCAGGCGGAAGGTCTTCTTCCCCGCCGCCAGCTCTTCGTCCACACGCGTGTTGAACTGGTCGATGCTGCGCACGCCCAACGCCGACATCATCTGGTAGC
>CAYGXT010000110.1:0-8263 GCA_964353695.1 uncultured Myxococcaceae bacterium | reverse complement strand
CCCCCGTAGGCCACGCCATGGATCGCCGCAATCACGGGCATCGGCAGCTCCTGCCAGACCCACGCCGCGAGCTGCGCGTAATTGGCCGGGCTCGAGCCGTCTTGGTGGAGCAGGCTCCGGCTCGGCGTTCCGCTTGCGGCCCCGCCGTCCGCCATTCCCATGAAGCTCGTGAAGTCCAGCCCGGCGCAGAAGGCGCGCCCTTCTCCGGAGAGTACGACGGCGCGGACCTGCGGCTCCGATGCGAGCTTGCGTCCCGTCTCTACGAGCGCCTGGAACATGGCGGCATCGAGGGCGTTCAGCTTCTCGGGGCGGGCCAGGCGCACGTCGGCGACGTGATCCTCGAGGTGGACGGAGACGCGGTCGGACATGAAGCAGACCTCCTGGAGCGGGCAGGCAGAGTCTAGCCGAGCGCGAACCCCAACAGGTCCTCGAGCTCTCGCAGCGCAGCCTCGGGCTCGAGGACACGGATCGTCGTCATTCCGAGGGCGCGCGCCGCCTTCAAATTGCTGCCGATGTCGTCGAGGAAGGCCGCCTCGGCGGGGCGAACTTCGAGGCGCGCGCAGGCGAGCTCGTAGATGCGAGGATCGGGCTTGCGCAAGCCGACCACGCTCGATTCGATGAAGACGTCGAAGTGCGGCTCGAGCAGACGGGTGGGCTGGTTCTCCGAGATCCAGTTGTTGGTGAGCGCTCCGGCGCGCAGCCCACTCGCGCGAATGCGGTGGATGGCTTCGAGCATGGTCGGACGAGGCTTTGACGCCTCCGCCATGCAGGCGAACAGGGCGTGGGCATCGAGGGGAAATCCTGCCCCGTGACACTCCGCCTCGAAGGCTGGAAAGAACGTCTCCAACGAGAGCTCGCCGCGCTCGAGCCGTGCCCAGGCCCCCTGCGGCCCGCCACCTGCGACGCGCTGGTTGACGCAGCCCGGCGCCAGCCCGCGCTCACGCTCGAAGCGGGCAATGGCGTGTAGGGGTGAGCCGAGGACGACACCCCCCAGGTCGAAGATCACGGCGCGCAGGGGCATGAGGAGAGCCTAGCGGAGAGCTTCCGCGAAAATCCGCATTGCGACACACGGACTCGCTCTGCGATCGGTAGAATTCGAGCGTGGTGGACGGATCCGCAGAGCAGATGCGCGCCCTGCTGGCGCGAAGCCGGTTCTTTGCTGCGCTCGACGCGGTGGACCTCGATCGGGTGCTGGCGCTCGCGCGCCGGCGCCGACTCGACAGCGGCGAGATCCTGTTGAATCTCGGCGATGAAGCCGACAGCGTGTATGCGATCCTACGGGGCCGTGTCCGCGTGGTGTCGCCCGCGGAGGACGGCCGAGAGGTGCTGCTCCGCATCCTCCAGGCCGGTGAAATCTTCGGCGAGCTCGGGCTTTTTCACGGCGGCCGCCGGACCGCCAGCATCGTTGCCAGCGAGCCCTGCGAGCTGCTGGTGATCGGGCGGCATGCATTCCTCGGGCTGATCGAGCAGCACCCGCGGCTCGCAATCGGTCTGCTGTCGGCGCTGTCGGCGCGGATCGGCGAGCTTACGGAGCAGCTCTCGGACTTCGCGCTCCACTCGCTTCCCGTGCGGCTCGCCCGGCGGATCCTCAAGCTGGCCGAGATCTACGGGCAAGTGACGGCTGACGGCCTCCTGATCGACGCCCGGATCTCCCAGCAGGACCTGGCGGGATGGGTGGGCACGACCCGCGAGGCCGTGAACAAGCACCTCCGGGCCTGGGAATCCGCCGGGGTGATTCGCCTCGACCGCATGACGCTCACGATCCTGCGGCCACGGGAGCTGGAGGAGCTGGCGGGCGAGCCAGAGTCTTCTCGTGAACTCCGCGGCCGGCCATGAACAGCCGCGGGGGCATAACCCGATGACCGCTTACCGATTCGGACAGTTTGAACTCGACGAAGACACGCACGAGCTTCGCCGTGATGGCGAGCTGGTGGCTCTGCAGCCACTGCTCCGGGCGGTCCTACGGTATCTCATCCGGAATCGAGACAGGACCATCCCTCGAGAGGAGCTGCTCGGCGCGTGCTGGCCGGGCGCTCACGTGACACGTGTGTCTCTCGATCGGACAATCCATCACCTTCGCAGCGCCCTCGGCGAGCGGCCGGGCGCCCATAACGCGACGATCCAAACGCTTCCAAAAGGCGGCTATCGGTTCGTCGCGGACGTCGTGACGCTTGCGCGACCGAGCGCTGTGCCGCGTGAGGCCCGAGATTCTCATCCGCGTACCGGCACTACCAACCGGACGCCGTTCGTCGGCCGGGAACAACTGCTAGCGGCCCTGCAGGATCGGCTCGCGGTCGCAGACGCGGGCCGTGGGGGGGTACTCCTCCTTCCCGGAGAGCCGGGGATTGGGAAGACTCGAGCGCTCGAGGAGATCGCTCGCATCGCTTCCGAGGCAGGTTTCGAATGCCTCATCGGCGGCTGCCCCGAGGTACCCGGATCGCCCCCTCTCTGGCCTTGGAGCCAGGTGCTCAGCGCACTGCTCGCCGCGCGATCCGACGCAGAGCTTCGCGAGGGCCTAGGCGACACGCTCAATGATGTTACCGCTCTCGCTCCACACCTCCGGGGTCGTTTCCCGTGGATCCTTCCCCCGCCAGAGCTCAGCCCGGACCAGGAGCGCTTTCGTTCCTTCGCAGGCGCCGCTCGTCTACTCGCCTGGATGGGTCGATCGAGACCGGTGCTTCTTGCTCTCGACGATCTACACCGCGCCGACATTCCGACCCTTCTCCTGCTCGCGCTCCTTGCGTCTGCGCTGCGCCAGGCGCGCGTCCTGATCGTGGGCGCCTACCGCGATACGGAGCTCGCACGCGGGTCCGGTCCTCACCAACTTCTCGCCGGACGCCTTCCGCGCGAGGGTGCCTCAGTCGCTCCACTCGAAGGCTTCAGCCGGGACGAACTGGCGGAGCTTCTTCTCGCGTGGACGGGAAAGACGCTGGCTGAGGCAGCCTTGGCGTCCCTCCATGAGCGAACGGGCGGGAACCCCTTCTACGTGACGATCCTGGCCGACGGGCCGCCCTGCCAGGCGTTCGACCCCGCATCGCTCAGCGGCAGCCTCGCGGACTCGTGCGTGGAGGCGGTCCGACAGCACGTCGCAATGCGCTCGGAACCTTGCCGCGCGTTGGTCGAAGCGGCTGCCGTCTTGGGCCGCGTGTTTTCTCTCCCCATCCTCTCGGCCACAGTTGGCCAGGAGCCTGATCGAACGCTCCACATGCTCCAAGAGGCTATTGAGGCACGGATCCTCGAGCAGTCGCCCAGCCAGCCGAACGAGTTGTCGTTCCGTCACGTGATCCTGCAGGAAGCCCTTTACGCAGGGATCCCAGCGGGTCAGCGACCCGGCCACCACCTTCGCGCAGGGCTTGCCGTGGAGAGCCTGTATCGCAACGACTTGGGTCGGTGGGCGGACACCCTCGCCCATCACTTCACCATTGCTGCACCCCTCGGCACTGCGGAGAAGGCGCTCCTCTACACCCGGCACGCCGCAGATCACGCCATGCGCCGCCTCGCATTCGAAGACGCGGCGCTGCGCTATCACGAAGCACGTCGGATTGCGGAGACCTACTCGCTCGCGATCCCGCGAGGCCGATACGAGCTCGCGCTCCTGGAGGCCGAGGCGCACGCAAGAACCGAGAACCCGGCCGCCGATGCGGCGTTCGAGCTCGCTGAGACGATCGCCCGAGAGCTTGCGGATCCCGACCTTCTGGCTCGCGCGGTGATCTCTCACTTTCGAGGATTCCAGCCCTACGAAACGCGACATGTACCGATCTTGGAGGAGCTCCTCCGAATTCTCCCGGCGAGCGACAGCGCTCTGCGCTCCCAGCTTCTCGGCCGCCTGGCCACCGCACTCTATTACCAAGCTCCTTTCGAGCGCCGGAGCGTCCTCGCAGACGAGGCCTTTGAGATGGCGATCCGCGTAGGCGATCCCACCGCGCAAGCATCGGCCGTCGAGAGTCGATATTGGGCTCTTTGGCGACCCGAGAACCTCTCGATGCGTCTCGAAGAGGCGCGAGCAGTGGAGAGATCGGGACGCGAGCTTCCGAACGTAGAGCTCTCCCTGAAGGGATTGGTACTTCAGGTGGCGAGCTTGGTCGAACAAGGCGATCTCCGCGCAGTTGACGTCTGTATCGCCGAGTATGAGTCACTCGCCAAGAGTGCCCGACGCATCGCACACTATCCGAATCTCTGGCGCGCAATGCGAGCCTTGGCCACCGGAAGACTCGACGAGGCTGAGCGCCTTGCCAACGCCGCTCACGAGACGCACGAGCTTATGCGACAGGGCACGATCGACGAGATGTTTGCGGCACAGATCGCGATGATCCGTCGCGAACAGGGGCGGTTGCACGAGCTGGTGGGGAGCTTTGACGTTCTTGCCGATCGTTACGGAGCGAACTCGGCGTGGCGTACCACGTTGCCCTTCGCACTCAGCGAGCTGGGTCAGCGCGACCGTGCGGCACTGGAGTTCGACAAGCTGGCTCAGCTTGGGTTTGAGCGCATGCCCCGTGACTTGAACTGGCTCTTTGCGGTGGCTGAGCTCGCGTCCGTCGCTGCGTACCTGAGAGACGATCGTCGCGCTCGCGAGCTGTACGACCTGTTGAAACCCTTCGAGGACCGGTTCATCTCGGTGTCCCCCGGTGTCGCGAGCATCGGATCTGCGTCGTACTACCTGGGCCTCCTCGCGAATACCTTCGGCGACCACCCACGAGCGATGTCGCACCTGGAAGCTGCGATCGATTCGAATGCGCGTGCCGGTCTCGTGTCGTGGGAGGCGCAGGCGCATCTGGCGCTTGCGAGAGCTGCGGTCGACGCGCGGGGCGAGGGCGCGCTGGAGGGCGCGAGGGCGAGCGCCGGGGAGGCGCTAGCGCTTGCGGAACGACTCGACCTGCCGCTCGTCCGGGAGCGAGCGGAGCGGCTGCTCGGCGAGCTCGCCGACTAGCACGGCCGCCACGCCAGACCCCGCTTGGAGGCAAAGAGATAAGAAGTCGAGAAGATCGCCGGATCCTCCCCCCTCCTACGATGAGATGGGCGGCCCAGAGCTGGCCGGAGGAGAAAAACCTCCCCCTCTGTGAACGCGTTCACAGACAGCCTGGTCGCGGCAGTGCACGATCTCGCCGGACGAACACAGGGGTGGTAACGATGCTCGCAACTGCGCCTGCCGCTGGCTCGAATCCCTCGAGCCACTTCCCGACCTTCGCCGCGGCCGCCCCCTCGCTTCCGAGCGCCGACCGGACGCCCCGGGGTGCAGAGCCCAGCCTCGGGCTGCTCACGATGCTGGTGCACGACTCGCCGTTGGGCGTGTTGGTGGTGGATCCGTCGTTCCGCCTCGTCTTTGCGAACCCGAGTGCGCTCGCCATCCTCGCGCGAAATGACGCGATCGGTCTCGTCTGCGGCGCCCTACACGAGCGAGAGGGTCGCCTGCTCGAGTCTCGCCTGCAGCGGGCGCTGTGCGGCGAGGTGGATCCGGCGGGCGAGCTCGCCACTCCCTTCCACCTGCCGCGGCGCTCCGGGAGGCGGCCCTACGAGGTGACGCTCCGGGCCGCATCGCTCGAGGAAGGCGTGGGTCCGTGGCTCGGCGTTCGACACGTATTAGTGTATGTTCGAGATCCGGACGCGGGGGTTCCGATCGACGACAAGGCGCTCCGCTCCCGCTATGGGCTCACGCCCGCGGAAGCGAGGACTGCCGTCGCGCTCACTCTCGGCGGCAGCCTCCCGGAGCATTCGGAGCTGCTGAAGCTCCGCCCGATGACGATTCGCGGCTACGTCAAGCAGATCTTCACCAAGACGGACACGCATTCCCAGCCCGACCTCGTGCGGCTGGTGCTGACGGGCGTCGCTTCGCTGGCCTCCGGCGAGCCTCCGGCTTCGCTCGATCGCGGGTGATCTCGCCGAGAGCTAGGGCAGGAGCGTCTGGAGCTGATCGATGGCATGGACCGGCGCGCTCTCGCCGTGCATCAGCGGCGCCAGCGCGCCGAGTACGAGGCGCTGCTGATCGAGGCGGGACTTTCCGCGGAACGACTCGGAGACGACCCGCACCTCGAAATGGCCTGGGCTCGACGCGCGCAGCGCGACCTGTGCGCCGGGTAGCGCCGCCTCGATCGCGCTCTGCATACGCTCGATCACACGCGTCGGAGAGTTCAGCATCTCGAGGGACATCCGCTGCTCCGTAGGCTGGGCTTCGCCCGAGCCATGGACCGGGTGGGGAAAGGCTTCAGTTCGCCGAGCGAGTCTGCGCCTGGTGCTGCGTCTTGCCGGGCACGCCGGCCGGGCTCTGCTCCAGGGTCACGAGGTCGGCCAGGATCGCCACCGCCTCCTGCACCTGCGGTGACTTCTCTCGCGCGGCCGTGCGCGCGGCCGCGCTGCCGTCGGTTGCATCGGCCGCGTCCTCGTCCTTCTTCTCCTTCTCGATCTGGTCGAGTCGGATCACGCCCTGGTTCTTCTTCGCCTCTTCGCGCTTCTTCGTGATCTCGGCGAACTCCGTGCTCTGCGAGACACGGCTCTGCGAGCGCTCTGCGAGCGCCTTCACCAGACCGGGCGTCACGGGCAGGTAGTGGCCACCCTCGGAGACGGTCGCATTGGCGGCCGGGCTCGCGAACGCCTCGATCTTCTGGCCCGGGAGCGAGTAGGGCTGTGAGCCCTCGCCGAACTCGGTCAGATCGAAGGGCGAGGGGATCACCACGTCGGCCGGCACGCCGGTGAGCTGGGTGGACTCGCCACCCGGCCGGAAGAAGAGCGCCGTCGTGATCTTGAGCGCGCCGAGACCTTCCCGCAGCGGTACGACGCTCTGCACGGTTCCCTTCCCGAAGGTGTGGTCGTCGCCGACGATCACGGCACGCTTGTAGTCCTTGAGCGCGCCGGCGAGGATCTCGGAGGCCGATGCGCTGGCCCGCGAGGTCATCACCACCAGCGGGCCCGACCAGCGGATCTCACCGTCGGGGTCCGGCAGCATCTGGGTCTGCGATGGCGAGTGCTGCACCGCAACCATCGGGCCCTTCTTGAGGAACAGGCCTGAGATGCCCACTGCGTGCTCGAGCAGCCCGCCGCCGTTGCGGGAGAGGTCGAGCAGCAGGCCATCGGCCTTCTCCTTCTCGACCTGGTCGATCAGATCCTGCACGTCCTTGATCGACTGGCGCTTGCTCGCATCGCGGTCGCCATAGAACGAGGGCAGCTCCAGAATCGCGAGCTTGAGCGTCTTGTCGTCGATCGAACGCGTCTCGAAGCGGAGCTTCGCGGCCTGCTCCTCGAGGTTGATCTTGTCGCGCACGATGGTGGTATTGAAGCGCTCCGTCGTCTCGTCCTGACGCAGGACGGTGAGCTCGACGGGCGTGCCCTTCTTGCCGCGGATCATTTTCACGACGTCGCGCAGCGGCATGTCGATCACGTTCACCGGGCCGCTGCCTTCCTGCGTCACGGTGATGATCTTGTCCTTGCGCTTGATCGCCTGCTGGCGCTCGGCCGCGCCGCCGGCGATCACATCCTCGACCACGACGTAGCCGTCGCGGGAGGAGAGGGCGAGCCCGATGCCCTCGAGCGACAGCCCCATGCCGATCTGGAAGTCCTCGACGTCGTCCGCCGAGAGGTAGTTCGAGTGCGGGTCGAGGGAGTTCGCAAAGGAGTCGAGGAATGCGCTGTAGACGTCTTCGGTCTTCTGCTCGGCCGCTTGCTTCGACAGCAGCTCGTAACGGTGCACCAGCTGCTTCTTGGCCTCCTCGAGGCTCGTCCCGGCGCTCACGTAATTCGACATCTGGAAGTGCGCGAGCTTCTGGTAGAGCTCGTTGCGTTCATCCACGGTCTTCGGGTAGCCACGCTTCTCGGGATCGGTCACCAGCGTGACCTTCGAGTCGATCTGGTAGCCGGACCGCTCCACGAAGCTGCGGAAGTAGCTCTCCATGTCCCGGTAACGGGTCACGAGGGAGAGCTGCGTCTTCTTGAGCCGGTCGCACTTGCCATCCTGGATCTCGTCGAAGATCGGGCGGAGCGACTGACTCAGCTCCGCAACGTCCTTCTCCAGGAAGAGGGTGCGGGAGGGGTCGAGGCGCTTCACATAGGCCTCGACCGCGCGATTCTCGAGCCCATCATCGAGCTTGCGGTACCGGACGTGGTTCTGGAGGATCGCCTCGACGAGGTTCGGGAGCGCCTCACAGCTGAGCGCCGCCGCGGCGTGGGCCGGGAGCGGATCTCCCGCCACGGTCAGCGGAAGGGCGAGGGCAAGGGCGAGGGGAAAGCAGCGAAGGTGCCGTGCCATGGTTCTCCATCGTAACTCGGAAGGGGCAGC
>CAYGXT010000109.1:0-8294 GCA_964353695.1 uncultured Myxococcaceae bacterium | reverse complement strand
GGAGGGCTGCTTGAACGAGAACACCTGCACGCCCTGGGGATTCACGCCCGACATCACGTGCTTGATGGTCCCATCCTTGCCTGCCGCGTCCATGGCCTGGAACACCAGGAGGAGCGCCCAGCGATCCTGCGCATAGAGCATCTCCTGCAGCCGCGCGAGCTGCTCCACGCCGAGGGTGAGGATCTCCTTCGATTCCTGCTTCTGCTCTGACTCGAGCCGCCCGATGTCGGCGGGATCGACGTCCTTCAGGCGGAACTTCTTGCCCTTGGTCACCCGGTAGGGACGGATGAAGGACGGAATCCTCTTGAGGCGGATCTTTTGTGTGTCGTTCGGATTGGCCATGGCGTGATCTTACCGCAGCGAAATAGTCGAGGCACGAAGTTCCGGGATCTCGCCGTCGGCTACGCTCGTCGCGAAGCCGCGGAGGACGGGCACGCGAATCCCGGGCGAGATCTGGGACTCGGCGCCCGGCAACTCCGGAGCCGATGCGGCGGGCGGCAGCAGATAGAGTGTGATGGCGAAGACCAGGTAGACCCCCAGGACCAGCACGCCGCTGAACCAACTCGAGCGGCCGCTGTTGCAGATCAGCGACGTGGTAATCGTGGCGAAGAGGGTCATCACCACCGCGCCGGGCCAGAACTGCAGGTCCATCGGCGACGGCCCTATGGCGTAGCTCGCCAACACCAGCACCGGCGCCACGAACAGGGCGATCTGCGCCGCGCTACCCAGTGCAATACCCACGCTGAGGTCCAGCCGGTTCTTGCGCGCGCCCGAGAACGCCGAAGCCATTTCCGCGGCGGCCCCCACCAGCGATACGACGATGAATCCAACGAATGCCTGCGTCATCCCCATGGTCACCGCAGCTTCCTGCACGGATTCGACGAAGATCTCGCTGACCAACGCGACCAGGACAGTGACACCGATTAGTGTCGACAGAGCCAGACCGATGGGCCACGGCGCTCCTTCTGCTTCCGCATGGCCCACCCCGCGGAAGAGCTCAGGATGTGTCTTGAGCGAAAAGAACAGCCCCAGGCCGTAGGTCGCGATCAGCAAGAGCGCGAGGCATAAGCTCAAGTGCTGGGTGAAAACAGCGGTCGAGGCGGAATCCGCCCTGCCAACTGCCGAAGGAACCAGCAACGCGATCGTTGCAAGAAACAACTGCATTGCCTGAAGCCGCGCATTCGCGGGATTGAATTCCTGCACATGATGTTTGAGCCCACCAAGCAGGAAAGCCGCGCCCAACATGAAGAGTGTGTTCGTTACGATCGCGCCGGCAATGGATGCCTTCACCAGGGTGTACTGACCGGCGGCCAAAGCGGTAAGCGCGATCACCAGCTCGGTCAGATTTCCGAGAGTTGCGTTGAGCAGGCCACCGACCGTGTCGCCCGTCTTGATTGCCACGGACTCCGTGGCGCGGCTGAGCAGCGCCGCGAGCGGCACGATGGCGAGGACGGAAAGCGCGAAGAGCAACGTATGTGCTTCGGGCTCGAGGTTCTCGCAAACGAGGACCACGGGAACGAACGCCAGCAGCCAGAACAGCGGACCATGCCGAAGCTCTTTGAGGAGTTGATTCATCGGCTTGCCCCTTGCGTGCTCAGATCGGAGGCAAAAGGCACGCGATTATCCTCCCAACAAGATGGTGATGATCACGAGCACCACGCACCGAGCCGGCCGGGTCGAGGTAGCTTTGGATGAATGAGCGCATGTCCTTCCGGGCTAGAAGTTCAAGTGCGTTCGGACGCCGAGCACCCCCGCGGTGCCAGCACGTGGCAGGCCAGGCTCGATCACCTGAGCGTCCAGGGTAACGTGAAACCACGGGGTCACGCTGATGTTGTAGAAGAACTCCCCGCCGACTTCATCGCCCACGTTGAGACCCCTCAGCAGCTCGGCATCCGAGAGACCCAGATAGAAGGCGCCGAGACCCCAGGTATCCTGATCGCGTCCCGGAATGAGTCCCTTTCCGCTCAGGCCGCCTGCCAGATTCCATCTCACTGGGTTCGGATCCCCGTCCGAGAGACCAAAGCGGAAGAAGATCCCCCAGCCGCCATCGGAGTCGCCTCGCAGATACTGGTAGCCGTTGTAGTAGAACGCCCAGGTGTTGGCGGTCGTGGTGGGAATCGGCTGGCCCAACAGGATGCCAAAGAGGATCCGCCGCAGATTGGCGTCGATGGCGGTCCGGCTTGCGTCGATGCCGTAGAGGAATCCGAACGTTTGTCCTCCGGACAGGTCACAGAGTGCATGCCGAAGGGTCCACTCGGTCGAGAAGGTCGTGCCATGGGCGTGCTCGAACGGGTCCTCGCCGGCGGTCTCTTCGGTGCCGAATACCGAGAATGATCCGGAAACGTCCTCGTGCGGCTCGAGGAGGATCCCACCTCCCAGCGAGACGTTCGGCACCGTGGCGTCCTCGACCAGCGAATAGAGCATGGCTGAGTTCAGAAAGTGCGAGTTGGAGAGCGCAGAGCCGACCAGTTCGTTCTCATCGCCCTCGGCAGTGTCGAGCAGCCCGCCGAAGAGGGCCACCCTCTCGCCGAGGTATTGCGTGAAGGTCAACTCCGTGACCGCCAGCGCGTCTCCATCGAAGCGGTCGACGACATCTGGGAAGAGAGCGTCGTTGTTGACGGCCGAAACACTGCCGGCGCGCTGCAACACGGAGCGCCCCGTACGTCCTTCCAGCCGTGCGTCGAAGAAACCGCCCTGCCAGAGCCCGGCCTTCTCCGTGTCCAACGCAAGCTTCAGATCGCCAGAGAGGGTGTTCCCGGTGTCGCCCTCGTCGGAAAGTCTCTGGAACAGCGGCCCGTCGAATCCACCACTGACCACGCCCTGGAAGGTGTAGGTGAGGTCGAAATTTATGCTGAGCCCCTTGGCCGCCCACTGGTCGCGCAAACCGCCCCAGTCACCGGTGAGGTTGGGACGCGACCCGATGCTCCCGCCATAGGGGACGCCAGCGGGTGGGTCGGCCAGCTGGGTCTGAGGGAGACCGCCTGGGTTCATCGAGGCCGGCGCCGACTCCTGGGCCAACGCCGGCAACGAAGCAGCGAGTGCCATCCAGACCAGCCATGAATGGAGAGGGCCTAGAGCGCGCACGACGTTGCCCGCCCGATCAGGGTTCCTTGCGACCGTACGTGATGAGCCCGCCGCCGTGGCTGTACGGGTTCGCCGGGTGCGCGCGCATCGCCTCTTCATTCGGCTCGGTGCCCCACCCGGGCCGATCCGGGATCACGAGATACCCGTCCACGTACTCCGGCAAGTGCGTGAATACCTCGCTGTCCCAGGCGAGACGATCAATGTCCGTCTCGAAGATGCGCAGGTTCGGAACGGCCGCCGCGAAGTGCGCGTTCATCATCGTCGCCAGATGCCCGTAGAAGTTATGCGGCGCCACGTTCAGCTCGTGCGCTTCCGCCGCTGCGGCGATCTTCATCGACTGCCACGCGCCGTTCCAAATGAGGTCGACGATCGCGACGTCCATCGCGCGCTGCTCGAAGAACGGCAGAAACTGCTGCAGCCCCATCAGTGTCTCGCCCGAAGCGATCGTGTGGCGGCTCTCGCGGCGGATGTCCGCCAGTGCCTGCGGGTGGAAGATATCGAGCTCCAGCCAGAGGAGATCGACATCGGCCAGTTCGCGGGCGATGCGGATGTATCCCTCGGACCGGGCGTTGAAGTTCACGTCGAGCAGAATCTCGACGCCCGGCCCTGCGCTCTCCTGCAACACCTCGATGTGCTCACGCAGGCCACGGGCCTGTGCGCGCGTGACGTTCAGCTCAGGCCGGAACGGTAAACCGAAACCGGGCGCCCAGCCGCGCGGCACATCGTTCTCGTAGGTGTAGAAGTTCGTCTTGAGCGCCTTGAAGCCGCGATCTCGCACCTCGCGACCGAGAGCGCGAACGCCTTCGATGTCTTTGATCGGCGGGTCGTAGTACGGCTGGCGGTTGATGCGCCACGTCGCGCAATGCGACCAGTACACCTGCACGCGATCGCGCAGCTTGCCGCCGAGCAGTTCGTAGCACGGCACTCCCAGCGTCTTCGCCTTCGCGTCGATGATCGCGTTCTCGATCGCGCCAAGCGCCTGGCCGATGACGCCGCCCGGGGCCGGGCGCGTCGCGTAGTACAGCTCGAAGTGCAGCCGCTCGTGCGCGGCCACCGGGCGTCCGAGGATGCGATGCTTCAGTTGGCCGATGATCGCCGCGATGCCCGGATTGCCGAAGCCTTCGTCGTACTCGCTCCAGCCGACGACGCCGTCGCTGGTCGTGATCTTCACAAAGTAGTAGTTGCGCCAGCCCGCGTCGCAGGAAAGAGTCTCGATGTCAGTGATCGTGGCGGAAATAGTCACGGTGGCCCTTTCTTCTTCCCGATGATCGCCAGGGCGTACAGTCATAACCGGCACGCGCTCTTGCCACCGCATCGCATGCGAGACGGCTACGGTCCGGATCAGGAAGCGTCACGATAGATCTTCCCGCGCGCGCGTACTGGATCGAGCAGTGACCAGTCGCCCTGCTCGACCTCGAATCCTACGGGAAACGGAGGCCGCACCTCCATGTCGAGAGACCGCATCACCCTATCGTCGCGGTAGTAGCACCGCACGACGACCATGACGAGCATCCAGCTCAGCAATGGGTGGCCGGCGGCGAATTCGGATACCGCCACATTCTTCGCGTCCTCGGCGAGGTCGGCGAACGCGCCTTCGGAAAGCGCGTCAAGGCACTGCAGCGCACGCCGTACCACATCTGTTTCCGCTCCCAGCGTCGACACGATCTCCGGGAATATCAGGTCGTCGTCTGCCCCGGGCACCTGGTACTCGGCACTCGCGGGGATCATGAGCCCCGCAACGGCACGCAGCGCGCAGACCTCCTCGGCCGAGAGCGCGGGCGCCGTGTTCGAGGACGTCGCGTCGTTCATCCTCACACCTCAGTCGAAAAGATTGGAAAGGCGCTGCTGGATGCTGTCCGCGATGTACAAGGCCAGCGCCTGGATGGTAGATGTCGGATTGACCCCTGCCGACGTTACGAAGATGCTGCCATCCACGATGAACAGGTTCTTCACGTCGTGACTCCGCCCCCACTCGTTGACCACCGAGCGTTCCGGATCGCTGCCCATCCGTGCCGTCCCCATGAGGTGCCAGCCCGCATACCGAAGCGGCGCGGTCGTGGCGACATCGTACGCACCGGCGGCCTTCATGATCTCGGTACCGCGCGCCAGCGAGAAGTCGAGCATCTTGCTGGTGTTCTCGCTGAGCGTGTAGTGGATCTTCGGCGCCGGAACGCCGTGCGCGTCCTTGAGCGTGGGATCCAGCGTCACCCTGTTGTGCTCTTCCGGCAGGTCTTCGCAAATCGAGACCATGCCGGCGGTGTGCTCGAACACGCGCCGGAACGCACTGTGATGCCCCTCGCCCCACGGAATTCGCCCGTTGCCCATGCCTATCAGGGCCTCGAACACCGGCCCGGAGCCGCGCACGAACTGATACGTGTAGCCGCGCAGGAACCCCCTCGAGCGGTCGGTCTCGTAGAACTCCTGGCTCCACGTCCCGATGTGCGGGCCACGGTAGCCATCCATCTGCTGCTCGAAAAAACCGGTGATGGATCCGTACGGGTGGAGCATCAGGTTCTTGCCGACGAGCCCGCTCGAGTTGGCGAGGCCGTTCGGGAAGCGCGACGAGATGGAATTCAACAGCAACCGGGGCGTGCCGATTCCGTTACACGCCACGATGACGATCTCCGCCGGCTGAAAGCATTCGTTGCCGTCGGTATCGTAGTAGACGGCGCCCGACGCCATGCCGTCCGCATGCGTCGTAATCTCGCGGACGCGGCAGCGGGTACGCAGGACAACGCCAGCCCTCTCGGCTTCAATCCAGTACGCGATGTCGGCGCTGGACTTGGCGCCCTGCGCGCACCCGGCGATGCAATGCCCGAGGTTGATGCACCTGGCCCGGCCGGCGTAGTCCTGCGTGACGATGGCGCTGTCCGCAGCCCACCAATGCCACCCGAGGTTGTTCATGCCGCGGCCCAGTGTCATGCCGGTCTTGCCGAGCGGGAGTGGCGGCAGCACCGCCTCCTTCGGCGGATAAGCCGGATCGCCCGCGAGCGCGGCGACGCCCATCATCTGGTCGTTCAGGGAAAAGAACGGCTCCAATGTCGCGTAGCTGATCGGCCAGTCGTCGGCGACGCCATCGAGGGTGCGCACCCGGAAGTCGGACGGATGCATACGCGGAAAGTGCCCGGCGAAGAGGATCGTCCCGCCACCAACGCCGTTGTAGTTGGCCACCTTGATGGGTGTCTCGTCTTCGTTCACGGGGTAGTCAGCGAAGTTGGCGCGGCTGTTCGGACTTATGCCGAACTCACGCATCTGCCGCGTTTCCCAGTCGCGGAAGTTGCTAGGGTAGTCCGTAGACTTCACCCAATCGCCCTGCTCCAGGCATAGGATGCGCATCCGCGTCTTCGCCAGGCTCCAGGCGACTGCTCCGCCGGAGGCACCGGCGCCGATGATCAGTACGTCAACGGGTTCAGCTGTTCTCATGGAATCGCTTTCGGGTGCCGTTGTTTCATTATCGATCGCCATGAACGTCGGATTGCAGCCGGCAGCGTCGCCAAAAGTAGCGGGATTCCTGCGACAAGTCTTGTCCAACGAATCTCGAAATGTCCGGCTCTTCGAGAGCTGGCGCACCTCCTGCCATGTGAAGGTAAGAGCGTGGTTTTCGTCGTCTCGCATTGGCTGGTGGGCGTCGTGCGGACTCCTGGGCTCGCACGCGAAGCCACGCTCGCGGACCGGGTTGTGGATTCTACGTTGTCCATTCTATTGTGTCCCTTAGAGCGCCAGCCGACGGAGATTGCCCGCCCCCCGGCTCGATAGTAGGGTGATAGGGAGTGCGATGCGCACCACCACGAAAGCTTCCATGAAAGGCAAAGCTACGACGGCCAAGACCGGCAGATATGAGCCGGTCATGAAGTCACGCGACCAACGCCTCGCCGACGGCAACACGTTGCGCGACAGCGTGCCGCGCAAGAGTCACGCTAGCTGGAAACGGCCGGCCAAACGCCGCGATCCTATCGACATCCTGAAAGAGTCCAACCGGAATCGACTGCACGAACTGGTGCCCCTCCGCTATGGGCGCATGCTGCACAGCCCCTTCACGTTCTTGCGCGGGTCCTCGGGGTTGATGGCGTACGATCTAGCCACCACCCCGACCACCGGAATTCGCGTACAAGCCTGCGGGGATTGCCACCTGCTCAACTTTGGCCTGTTTGCGACCCCCGAACGCAATCTCATCTTCGACATCAACGATTTCGACGAAACCCTGCCCGCGCCGTGGGAGTGGGACGTCAAGCGCCTGGCGGTGAGCTTCGTCGTGGCCGCACGCGACAACCAACTTACCGACAAGCAAGCCCAGGCTGCGGCCGTCGAGTGTGTACGCGCGTACCGGATGAGGCTGAGCGAATGTTCCCAGATGAGTCCACTGGACGTCTGGTATGACCGTCTCGATGCCCAGACGATCATCGACATGGCCCCGAATGCCAAGATCAGAAAGCTTCGGAAACAGATTGTCGCACGCGCCCAGCAGCGCATCGGCGATTACCTGTACCCGAAGATCAGCGGCGAGGTCGGCGGGCGGCGGCGCCTGATCGATCAACCGCCGGTGCTGTTTCATGTCTCCGGAAAGGGCTTCGAGCAGGCCGTTCGTGACGCACTGATAGCCTACCGATCAAGCCTGCCCGACGAGCGCCGCCTGCTCCTCGATCGCTACCGCCTGGAAGACATCGCCATCAAAGCGGTCGGCATCGGCAGTGTCGGCACGCGCTGCTGGGTCGGGCTGTTCTTCTCCGCGGAGAATCACCCCCTGCTGCTGCAATTCAAGCAGGCGTGCCCCTCCGTGCTCGAGCCCTATGCGGGCAAGAGCCCGTACAAGAACGACGGGCAGCGCGTCGTCATGGGTCAACGGCTGATGCAGTCCGCCAGCGACATCTTCTTGGGCTGGACGCATGGCCGCGAGGGCCGAAATTTCTATGTGCGCCAGCTGCGGGACATGAAACTTTCCGCTCCCGTCGAAGGGGCGTCAGCCGCGCAACATCTGCTGTATGCCGAGCTGTGCGGTCGGACCCTCGCCCGCGCCCACGCGAAATCCGGGGATGCGGCGTTGATCAGCGGCTACCTGGGAAAATCGGAAGCCTTCGACCAGGCCATCGGCGACTTTGCCCTGGCCTATGCGGACCAGAATGAGAAAGACCACGCGGCGCTGGTGGCGGCAGTGAAGGCCGGACGGATCAAAGCGCTGGTGGAGGAAGAGCCGGGCTCGTGACTGAAGAAAC
>CAYGXT010000108.1:0-8296 GCA_964353695.1 uncultured Myxococcaceae bacterium | reverse complement strand
GGCACGTCGTTGCCATTGAACGAGCCGTTGAAGAACCGGTGGGCGTGGGTGATCAGAATGCCCGGCTTCGCGGTCGCCCTGTAACCCAGCACCATGTCGCCGAAGTTGCCGTCGGCGACGAGGAAGGCGCCGGAGATCCGGAAGCCCGACGTCAGAGCCTGCACGCTGTAGTCGTTCAGGTTGGACGAGATTGCACCGGACACGACCGCGCCGAAGTCGCTGAACGTGAAGTTCCCGTCCTCGGACGTCAGCGTTCCCCCGGCGACGAGAGACGCCAGCGAGACAGGGATGCCGAGAGCCTGAGCCTGACCGCCGAGCCCGACGAGAGCGAGAGCACCGGCGATGAGAGAGAGCAAGTTGCTTCGCAGCCGCACTATAGCCTCCGCAGAATCGCCTAAGTCCGGATTCGGGTGGTGGGACTTCCACGAGAGGACCGACCTCGCCCGGACTAGGGTATTCGATGAGTAAGTGGCCCCGCAAACGAGAATGTGTCAGGAGAGTAGCGAGATTTCTTGCTCATCAAATCATCCGGCGTGGCATGGGGATCTCTCGTCTGGATATTAACCGTTTTATATCAGCGTATTAGCTCAATATATTGCGTGTTTCTGAAGGCCGGCCGCGGCGCGGATGTCGTATGCTGGCCCTCGGCCCCGAGGCTCTTGGCGCGAGGCCTATAGATAATGGGGAGGAAGCGGCATGGCGGTCCAAGTCGGGGAGAGGGTTCCGGAGGTCAGGCTCAAGGTGGCGACACAGGACGGGATCACGGACGTGACGACCTCGGACCTCTTTGCCGGCAGGAAGGTCGTGCTATTTGCCGTTCCGGGGGCATTCACGCCCACCTGCTCGGCCCGGCACCTGCCGGGCTTCATCGACAGGGCAGGCGAATTCCTGGCCAAGGGGATCGACCAGATCATCTGCGTCTCGGTGAACGACGCCTTCGTGATGGAGAGCTGGGGCAAAGATCGGGGCGCGGGCGACCGCGTCGTGCTGGTGGCCGACGGCAACGGCAGCTTCACCGAGGGCATGGGCCTGCTCTTCGATGCCTCGGGCTTCGGCATGGGCAAGCGCTCTCAGCGGTACGCCGCGATCGTCGAGGATGGCGTCGTGACGATGCTCGCCGTCGAGGCGCCGGGGAAGTTCGAGGTGAGCAGCGCCGAGGCCGTCCTGGGGAAGCTGTAATGCTCGCCTGGATCGCTTTAGCGGTGGGCGTGGCAGCAGGGCTCGCGGGCCTTGCCTTCGGGGCCTCGCGGGCGCAGGCCATCGGCGCTGCGACGGCGGAGCTGGCTCGCCTGCGCGAAGAGCTCGAGGCGACGCGCGAGCGTGTCACGAAGCGCGTCGATGCCGAGCGCAAGCGCGACGAAGAGATCGCCGAGCTTCGCCGCCGACTCGAGAAGACGAAGAAGCGTGCGAGCCAGGCCCGGGAAGACGAGCGTCAGGAATCCGGGCGCATCCACGAGCTCGAAGAGAAGCTCCGTCTGGCGCAGGCCGACGCGCACTCGATGCACGGCGAGCTGCAGCGCGCAGAGTCGGATCTCGAGCGGCTGCGCGAGGCGCCGCGCCCGAAGCCGCCCGTGGTGGCGCCCCCGCCGCCCGCGCCGCCCGTTGCGAAGGAGCCTGAGCCCGCAGCGCCGGAGCCGCCGCGCGACGAGGTGCTGGCTCGCCGGGCGCAGGCAGCCGAGATTCGAGCTCTTACGCTTGAGGAGCAGCTCGTGGCGGCGCGCGTAGACGCCGAGCGACAGCGACGCAAGGTAGCGGCCCATGACCGCCTCTATCTCGCCTTGCGAGGCGAGCTCGACGCAAAAAAGGAACGGCTCCGCACACAACAGGAGGAGCTCGAGCGCTTGCGCGCTCTGCGCCTCGTGCATGCCGACGATCTGGTCGAGCCGCTCGCCGAGGAGTTCGCCGAGGAGTCTGCCGAGCCGCTTGCCGACGAGCCCGCCGAGCACGGAGGCGAAGGCTAGTCCTAGCTCGACGGCCCCCGGGTATAACACCGATTCCGGTAGGGGATAGACCCCGTGCGCCGGCCTTTTCGCGCCCTCTCCTCAAGAGCGCTTCCGATTTCTCCGATCCACCCGCCGAGGCGACCTGCCAGCCGGATCGTCGATCCGCGTGGGGGAAGACTTGGCAAGACAGACCGAAGTCGGAATGCCTGGCGACGACAAGATCTCCGCGCTGGCGATGACCATCAACGAGCTTGTGGCCACCATCCGAGAGAACGACACGAGCTTTCGGCAGCTCGCGACGTCTCTCGACGACGTGATCTGGCTCATCGAGGGCGGTCGCGAGCCACGCTTCGTCTACGTCAGCCCGGCCTACGAGCGTGTCTTCGGTCGCCCCCGCGACGAGAACGGCGTCGATCCCAGCGCATGGATCGGAGCCGTGCATCCGGAGGATCGCAACCGGATGCTCGCCCTCTGGCACTCGGGCACGGCAGAGCCGCTGGAGGTCGAGTGCCGGGTCGTGCTGCCAGATGGAGGAATTCGCTGGATTCGCTCGCGCATCTTTCCCGTGCTCGACGAGCACGGCGACACGCCACGAATCGCCGGTGTCACGAGCGACGTTACCGTGCGGGAGGAGCAGGCCCGGGCGCTCGAGGCCAGCGCGCGAAAGAGCCGGCTCGCCCTGGAGAATCTCCGCGTGACGCAGGAGCGGAGCCGGGCGATCCTGGCCGCGATCCCCGACGTACTGCTGGAGGTCACGCCGGACGGCGTCTACGTCGACTACAGCGCGCACCGACCCGAAGAGTTCTTCCTTCCGCCCGAGCGGGTCCTTGGCCGCCGCATTGACGAGGTGGTGCCAGCCGAGAATCTTCCCGGCGTGATGCAGGCCATGGAGGAGTCACGGCGCACGGGAGAGGTGCGGCCCGTGGAGTACGCGATCGCGATGCCCGGCGGTGTGAAGCACTTCGAGGCCCGTTACAGCTGGTGTTCGACGGGCAACTGCCTGGTGACGGTGCGCAACATCACGCGGCGCAAGGAGGCCGAGCAGGCCATGCGCGCGGCGCTGGAAGTCGCCGAGGCGGCGAGCCGGGCCAAGAGCGAATTCGTGGCTGCCATGAGCCACGAGATCCGCACGCCGATGAATGCGGTGATCGGGATGACGGGCCTCCTGCTCGACGGCCGACTCGAGCCCGAGCAGCGCGAGTATGCGGAGATCATCCGTGCCTCGGGGGAGGCGCTGCTGACGATCATCAACGACATCCTCGACTTCTCGAAGATCGAAGCCGGCAAGCTCAGCATCGAGAGCGGCCCTTTCGACCTCCCCACGCTGATGGAGGGGGTCATGGACCTCCTCTCCGAGCGAGCAGCGTCGCATGGAAACGCTCTACGCTGCCAGATCGACGCGGACGTGCCGCCGCACCTGCTGGGCGATGCTGGCCGTCTGCGGCAGGTGCTCCTCAATCTGATCGGCAATGCCGTGAAGTTCACCCACGAAGGACAGGTGGTGATCCACGTCTTGCGGGAGGCTGGCGACGCCGATCCGCCGCGCATTCGTTTCGAGGTGCAGGATACCGGCCCGGGCATCCCCGAGGAGATTCAGCCGCGGCTGTTCCAGGAGTTCACGCAGGCCGATGCCTCGACGACGCGGCGCTTTGGTGGCACGGGCCTTGGCCTTGCGATCTCGAAGCGGCTGACGGAGCTGATGGGTGGCGAGATCGGCCTGCGTAGTAGCCCCGGCGTTGGCAGCACGTTCTGGCTCACGCTGCCGCTGACGCTCGGAAAAAGCGAGCGGGTGGAGGCGGCCGCCTCCCACCCCACGTCGCGTTCGACCGAGCCGCTGGGGCTGCGCGTGCTGGTCGCCGAGGACAACGTCGTCAACCAGCGGCTGGCGCTGGCGCTGCTGCGAAAGCTCGGCTGCCGAGCCGACGCCGTTGCCAACGGCCTCGAAGCGGTGGAGGCGCTGGAGCGTGCGCCCTACGACGTGGTGCTGATGGACTGCCTCATGCCCGAGATGGACGGCTACGAGGCCGCTCAGGAGATCCGGCGGCGCGAGGGCGAAGGTCGCCACATCCCCATCGTGGCGCTCACGGCGAACGCCCTGCGCGGTGACCGCGAGCGCTGCCTCGAGGCCGGCATGCAGGACCATGTCTCGAAACCGGTGCGGCTCGAGGAACTTCGCGCCGCGCTCGAGCCCTTCGCGCGGGCCTCGAGAGAGGCGTAGGACTCCGCAGCCGGACGCTTGACAGCCGCCGCGCGTGGACGTTCCGGGAGCGAGGCTGCCGTAGTAAGCTCCCGGCATGGCACTCGACTCGATCTCTGCGACCGCCGTGTCCGATCCGCCGATTCCTTATGCACGGTCGCTGATCGCGCTCGAGAGTGCGCATTATGCCGAGATCGTGCGCACGGTCTCGCTCCTGTTCCAGATCTCGCGCGGCGAGGCCTTCCAGCAGCGCATGGATGCGGGAGCCTCCGAGACGGCGCGCCATCGCCCCGGCAATGCGGGCGTGTTCATGGGCTACGACTTCCACCTGACGGAGGCCGGGCCGCGCCTGATCGAGATCAATACCAATGCCGGCGGCGCGCTGCTCAATGGCCTCCACACGGCCGCGCTCTTCGAGCCCGTGCGGCTCCAATGCTTGTGCGCTGATCTGCTCCCGGTGGAGGCGATGGAGGCCCGCATCGTCCGCACGTTTCGTGCGGAGTACGAGGCTGCGCGGGGCCGCGGGGCCGTGCTGCGGCGGATTGCGATCGTCGACGAGCGGCCCGCGGAGCAGTTTCTGCGCGAAGAGTTCGAGCTCTTCCGCCGTCTGTTCGAGAGGGCGGGGATCGAGGCGCGAATTTGCGATACGGACGAACTCGCCCGCGCCGCCGCCGGCGGCATTCGGCTCGGCCGCGAGGCGATCGATCTCGTCTATCTGCGAGACACGGACTTCCTGCTCGAGACGCCACGCAGCGTGGCGCTGCGGGCGGCCTACCTGGCCGATGAGGTCGTCGTCACACCCGCGCCCCGCGAGCATCACCTGCTGGCGAACAAGGAGCGCCTGACGATCTTCTCCGATCCGGAGGAGCTCGCCTCGCTGGGCGTGTCAAAGGAGGATGCTTCCTTCCTGGTGCGCGTCGTGCCCGAGACTCATGCCCTGGCGAAGCTGGGCGTCGAGCGAGCGTGGACGGAGCGGCGCGAGTGGGTGTTCAAGCCCGGCGCGGGCTTTGCGAGCCGGGGCGTCTACCGAGGCGACAAGATCTCGCGCAAGAAGATGGAGGAGATCGTCGCGGCAGGGGGCTACCTCGCGCAGCGCCGGATCGAGCCGGCGGCCATCGCCGTACAGACCGACTCCGGCGTCGAGCGCATGAAATTCGATGTGCGCGCCTACGCCTACCGCGACGAGGTGCTCATGCTCGGCGCACGCGTCTACCAGGGGCAGGTCACGAACTTGCGCACTCCCGGTGGGGGTTTTTCCGCAATCTGCGTAGCAAAAGGGGGGGCCTGATCGGGACTCCTCAACCCCTACGGCCCGGCTGCCGATCCGTCTCCTGGACGCCACCGCGTCTCTGAGGCCCCCCCGTGCGAACCCCGATCTCTCTTCGTGCTCTCGTGCTCCTTGCCTGCCTGCCGGCGGCCACTGCGTTTGCGGCCGATCAGGCCGGCGTCTCCGCCGCCGTACGCGGCGAGGTGAAGCTCGCTCGCGCCCAGGCCGTGGGCCGCGCCGTGGTGAGCGGCGAAGGCGTATTCCTGCAGGACAAGATTCGGAGCGGGGATCGCTCCGGCATGCAGATCCTGCTTCTCGACGAGACGACCTTCACGATCGGCCCCGAGAGCGAGATCGAGGTGGACGAGTTCGTCTACGATCCGACGACCGGCACTGGCAAGCTCAGTGCCCGCGTCGCCAAGGGCGTTTTCCGTTTCGTCTCGGGCAAGATCACGAAGGAACAGCCCAGCAACATGAACGTGGCGCTGTCGTCCGGGAACATTGGCATCCGGGGCACGATGGTGGCAGGAATGGTCAATTCCGCGACCCGCGCCTCGCTCGTCGTGCTGCTCGGCGAAGGGCCCGACAGCGTCTCGGGAGATCCGGCCGGCTCCATCGACGTCTGCAACGCAGGCGCCTGTACGCACGTCGAGCGTCCCGGCTTCGGCGTTCGCATCGAGGGCGTCGAGGCGAGGCCTTCCCCGGCCTTCCGCGTCGCAGACGACGCGGTCCACGCGATCCTGCAGGCCGTGACCGGCACCGGGGGCGAATTCGACCGCGTTACGGCCGACATGCGCGACCAGGACGTGGATCCCAATCTCGTCCTTCGTGAGGATCTTCGCGAAGCCCAGCGGGACGCGAGGGAGCAACGCCGGCGCCTCGAGCGCTTCGATCTGGCCGACTTCGCCACGATTCTCGCCGCTCAGGACGGCACCTACGAGCAAAACGAATTCATGCTCCACCACGGCCAGCCGATGTCCCCCAACGGCCTGGGAGCTACGACTCCAACAGCTCCGTAGGGCCGATCCTTCTCGCATCGGCAGCATCTCGCACGACGTATGCCGTCATTCGCATGGGCGCCGAGCCGTCGCTGGGCGCGGCCTGGTAGTCGAGCTTCGACTGCCGAGCACTTACCGCCACGCGAGGTTCTTCCCGGTGACGATGGAGAGCGGCACGCGCGGCACGTGGCCGCCGTCGGGCAGCCGGATCTCGATCGGCGCGAAGTCGAGAATGTCTCGACGCATGTCGATGCCCGGCGTGACGCAGACCAGCTCGAGGCCGCTTCCGGTCAGGCGGAAAACACCGACGTGCGTGACGTAGAAGACGCGCTTGCCCGCTGCGAGGGCCCGTGCTCCGTCGAAGCTGATCTCGCTCACGCGATCGACAAACTTCGGCGTGCCCCGTTGGACGACCCGGAGTCGCGCGTCTTCGACGGAAATTTCGCCTCGGAGCATCCACGCGGAGACGAAGACGATCGTCCGGGCCGCCGTGCAGAAGTCGATGAACCCGCCGGGGCCGACATAGTGGCGCGGCCCGGCGCCGCGCCGGGAGACGTTGACATTGCCCTGGCCGTCCACCTCGAGTGCGCCCAGGCAGGTCGCGTCGAGGCCCTCGCGGCAGCGCTCGAAGAGCTGCGCGGAGGACACGATCTGCTCGGGGCATACAGCCGCGCCGAAGTAGACGCCCGGCGCCGGCAGGCCACCGACGACGCCGCTCTCGACCACGAACCGCAGGTCGCCGAGCAGACCCGCCTCGAAGACCGCCGGTGCCACCTCTTCCGGCAGGCCGGTGCCGATGCTGACGAGGGCGCCCGGAGCGACGCTGGCGACGAGCGTCGCCGCGGCCAGGCGTGCGAGCACGAGATCCGCCGCCGTTCGTCGCGGGAAGCTGGGCGCCAGGGAGTTGATGAAGCGCAAACGCGCCAGGCCTTCTTTGATCGAGACGTCGCTGTCGGTCGTGAACATCGGCCAGTGCGCGCGGTGAAAGACCGCAGCAGTCTGCTCGGTGTCGGGGTGGTAGACGACGGCGTCGGTGTCGTCAGCCGGAAGAAAGATGGGATCGTATCCAGCCTCGACGATCAATCCGACGTTGGCGATGACGTTGCCGTGGTTGCGCTTCGCAGCGCGCGCGAGCTCCTGGCTCTCGCCGATCACGGCACAGCTCTTGACGTAGAGGTTGCCATGCCGATCTGCCGCCGGCGCGTTGAAGATCGCCACGTCGATCTTCGGGATGCGGTAGCGCAGCAGATCGCCGTGCACCGTAACGAGCTGCTCGCCGCCGGGCTCGAGCGGAGATCCACGGCCGACACGCGGGTCGAGGAAGCTGCCCACGCCGGCGGCGCTGAGCACGGAGTCCTCATCCCGCCCCAGCGCCTCGAAGAGCTGCGTCAGCACGCCGAACGGAATGCATTGCAGCTCGCAGCGCCCGGCCTCCGCCAGATCCAGCAGCGCGTGAAACGTCTCGAAGTGGCTGGTGATGAAGCGGGTGCACAGCCCCGGTCGGCCGAGTTCTTCGAGGGTGCCGGGGGCGAGGCCACGGCCGCCGTGGCCGCCGACGTTGATCAGCGTGAGACCCGACGGGTGGCCCGTCGCTTCGAAGCTTTCCCGGATGGCGGCGTAGACGATGGAGGCGTGTTGATGGGCGCCCATCCCCGAAACCGCCACGACGTCTCCGTCCCGGATCAGCTGCACAGCGTCGCGGGGGCTCCGGAAGCGCGGGTTCTCCGGCACCGGGCTCGGGTAGCGCGTGTCGCGGCGCAGCCAGGCCAGGGCCGCACGCCCGATCTGCGCGCCGATCTTTGCGCGATCCCACCAGTTCATCGTGACACCGCCGTGAAGGCTATCACCGCAGCGATCGAGGATCCCGGGCTCTTGCGATCTGCAAGACACG
>CAYGXT010000107.1:0-8331 GCA_964353695.1 uncultured Myxococcaceae bacterium | reverse complement strand
CGTGAATGGAAGCGTGGCGGTCAGCGGCGCGACGCCGTTCCCGAGCCCGCCAATCAGGATCGGGAACGGCGTCGCGCCGCTGACCGCCACGCTTCCATTCACGCGATACAGCTCGCCCTGAAACGCGACCTTGCCCGTCTCCATCAGCGAGCGCACGATCGTGACGTACTCCTCGACGTGCTTCGCGACGCGCGCGTAGGAGAGGCCGAGGATGTGCTCGATCACGACCTTGTGGCTCGGGCCCAGCCCGAGAGTGAGCCGTCCGCCGGCAGCGACCTGCGTCGAGAGAGCCTGCTGCGCCATGTAGAGGGGGTGGCGCGAGTGGGTCGGCACCACGGCCGTGCCGAGTTCGATGCGTGTCGTCTCGCGGCCGGCGAGGGCCAGCAGCGTGAGCGCGTCGAAGCCGAAGATGTTCGCGACCCAGGCCGTCTGGAAGCCGTCGCTCTCGGCGCGCCGGAACTGCTCGAGCGTTACGTCGAGACCGGCCCCCGTGCTGTCGAGCTCGCCGAGACCAATTCCGATGCGAAGACCCTTCATCTGCTCTCCCTCCACTGGGCAACGTGGTGTCGCCGATTTACCAGTAATCTGCCGTCACGACGAGATCCCCCTGGACGGCGACCCGGCAGGCGAGGCGCGTCGCTTCCGACACTCGATTGAGTTGCTTTGTGCGCGTCTCGAGGGCTGATTCAGCCGGCAGCTGCTCGCCCCCGTCGAGAACCGTGAGCCCGCAGCGGCCGCAGATGCCCTCGGCACCGCAGGCGCGGGCGATCGGCAGCCCCGCCTGGCGCGCCGCGTCGAGGAGGAGGGTTCCGGCCTCTACCTCGACGCTTCGTCCCGACGGCTCGAAGCGGATCCTCGCGTGCATCCAGGCATTGTAAGCGACCCGGCTGCCCCGGCCACGCGATGGCCAGCGCGTGGCTGCTCCCAGCGCCGAGGCCTCGCCGCGCCCGCTTGGAGCCGTCGGGACGCTCCGGTACTCTTGGAAGCGTGTCGACCGCCGGCATCATCGTCATTGGCAACGAGGTCCTTTCGGGCAAGGTTGTCGACGCCAACTCTCCGTACCTCTGCCGAGAGCTCCGCGAGCTCGGTGTGGACGTCGAGCGCATCGCAGTGATCCCCGACGTGATTGACGTGATCGCGGATGAGGTGCGAGCACAGAGCGAGGCCTTCGACCTCGTCTTCACATCGGGAGGGGTCGGGCCGACGCACGATGATCTCACCTTCGACGGCATTGCGCAGGCCTTCGGCGAGGATCTCGTGCTCAACGAGGGGCTCGCAGCGCGGATCGAGCGCTCGCAAGGCGCCGCACCCAACGAGAGCCAGCTCAAGATGGCTCGCATCCCGGCGGGCGCCGTTCTGATGGATTCCGGGGATCTTTGGTTCCCGGTCGTGGTCGTGAAGAACGTGCACGTCTTCCCGGGCATCCCGGCTCTGCTCCAGAATAAGTTCTCGAGCGTGAAGGAGCGCTTCCGTGGCGTTCCGTTCAGGCTGCGCCGGGTGTACCTCACACGCCGCGAGAGCGACATCGCATCAGTCCTGAACAGCGTGCTGGTTGACTTCCCCGCAGTGCAGATGGGCTCGTATCCGCGGACGGGACGCGAGGACTTCTACGTCATGGTCACGCTCGAGTCGCGCGACGAGGATTACCTGAAGCGCTCTCTCGACGAGCTCCTCGCGCGACTGCCCGAAGGCTCGATCCAGCGGGTCGAATAACCCTGGATCCGTCAGGACACGATTCGCTCGCGGGCTGGCTCGCCTACGTCCACCCGGCGTGGATGCTGGCAAGCCTGCTGCTCGCTGTTGCCGCGTTGCGCGCCGGTCTTGGGCTTCGCCGCGCACGGCGAGGTCTTTCGCGCCGCGACCCGTCGCAGCGGACCCGCCACCTGCGCCTTTCGAAGCCGGCGCTGTGGCTCGTGCTCGTGGGCTTCGTGGGCGGGCCGCTCTCGATGACGTGGCTTCGCGACGAGCGGCCCTTCGCGACCGCGCACGCCTTTCTCGGCCTCACGGCCGCTGCACTCTTCGTCGCCACGGCGACGCTGGGCCTGCGTCTCGAGCGCGGCCGAAGCCTTGCCTTCGATGTGCACGCGCTGCTCGGTGTGCTGGCGGTGCTCGCGGCAGCGATCGCAGCCGTGGCTGGTTTCGTACTCCTTCCCTGATCCACTGCGCCCTCTGCGCTTGCGGTGCGCTGCGCGCTCTGCTCGAGCTCAGTGGTCGTGGCGGTGATGCAGGTCCGGCAGGTGCGGGTGCGCGTGCTCCACGGGCTTGTGGCGATGCCAGTGGACGTGGCGCGTCTCCGGGGCGAGGTCCGGATGCTCGTGCAGGTGATGGTGGTCGTCGTGCCGGTGTGCGTGGACGTGCTGGGCCATCGCATGGCGGTGCGCATGCTCGTGACGGTCCGCGAGCAGCAGGGCGACCCCCGCAGCGAGGCCGAGCGACGCCAGCAGCAGGCCCGCGCTCGCTTGCTCACCGGGCAGCGCTAGCGAGACGGCCGCTCCGACGAAGGGTGCGCTCGCGAAGATCGCCTGTGTCCGCGTCGCGCCGAGCTGCTGAGAAGCGGCGATGTGCAGCGCGAGACTGAGACCGTAGGAGCCAGCGCCGAGCAGAAGCGCTGTCACGACGATCCAGAACGAGCCGCTCCACTGCGCCAATGCGAGGCCCATACTGAGGTTGAACGCTCCCGCCACGAGGCCCTTCACGAGCGTAGTTCCGGCGGGCGTCATTCCGTCCACCAGCGCCGTGAGCTGATTGTCGAGGCCCCAGCACAGACACGCCAGCGCGGCGAGCAGGCCTGCGGTGACGCCGGGCCGGCCCCCCGCTGCGGAGAGGGCCATCGAGGAGACGATCACGACCGCGAGCCCGGCACGCCCGCGGCCGCCGAGCGATTCGCGAAAGAACGCCACGCCCAGCAGCGCCGTCGCGGCGAGCTCGAGATTGAGCAACAACGAGATATCGCTCGCCGAAGCGAGGCGGAGAGAGAAAAGGAGAGCGAGCGGCCCCACCACGCCGCCGGCAACAACGGCGCCCGCGAGGCGCAGCGCACTGTGCCGGTCGAGCCGTGAGAACGGTGCGACGCGCCCGCTGCGCAGATGCAGCGGGAGCACGCCGAGAGCCGCGCCCAGGTAGAGCAGGCCTGCGAGCTGTTGGGGAGATGCGTCACCCAGGAGGAGCTTGCTCGCGGGCGTGGAGACGCCGAAGAGAAAGGCCGCCAGGAGTGCGAGAAGAACGGGTCGCACGTCACACTTCGGCGCGGCTAAAGCTTCGGCAGAACGTCGACGGTACGTTGCCGAAGCCAGTGGTCGGCCAGCACCAGCAGCACCATCGCCTCGACCACGGGCACTGCGCGCGGCAGCACGCACGGATCGTGGCGGCCCTGCGCCTCGAGCGTCACCACGTGCCCCTCGCGATCGACGGTCTGCTGCGGGGAGGAGATCGTCGCCGTGGGCTTGAAGGCCACGCGCACGACGATGTCCTCGCCGTTGCTGATGCCGCCCTGTACGCCGCCCGAGCGGTTGGAGGCCGTTCGCGGGCGTCCGCCAGCGCCGGGGACGAAGGGATCGTTGTGCGTGAGGCCGGTGAGCAGCGTACCCGCGAAGCCGCTGCCAATCTCGAAGGCCTTCGAGGCCGGGAGCGAGAGCAGGCCGTGTGCGAGATCGGCTTCGAGCCGGTCGAAGACCGGCTCTCCGAGGCCGGGCGGGACGCCGCGCGCAACACATTCTACGACGCCGCCCAGTGAATCGCCGCGGCGACGCGCGGCGTCGATGCGGGCGGCCATCTCTGCCGCCACGGCGGCGTCGGGGCAGCGCACGGCATTCGACTCGACACTCTCGAGAGTCACCGATCCAGGTTCGATCTTGGCCTCAACCTCGTGTACGCGCCGCACCCAGGCCAGCACCTCGATACCGGCGACCGTCCGCAGCAGCTTGCGCGCGATGGCGCCGGCTGCCACGCGTCCTACGGTCTCCCGCGCGCTGGCGCGGCCGCCCCCCTGCCAGTTCCGGATGCCGTACTTTGCCTCGGTCGTGTAATCCGCGTGAGACGGACGATACACGTCCTTGATCGCCTCGTAGGCCGACGGGCGTGCGTCCTGATTTCGGACCAGGATCCCGATGGGTGTGCCGAGCGTCCGGCCTTCAAAGACGCCAGAGAGGATCTCCGCGCGGTCCTCCTCCTGTCGCGGCGTCGTGAGCGCACTCTGCCCCGGGCGCCGCCGATCGAGGTCGCGCTGGATCTCCGCCACATCGAGAAGGAGTCGCGGCGGGCAGCCGTCCACGATCACTCCGACGCCGCCGCCGTGCGATTCTCCGAAGCTCGAGATGCGGAAGACGCGACCGAACTCGCTACCCATGCGGGACTCCTGGGCCGATGGGATCGAGCATAGGGCGGCGCGAGATCGTCCGCTCAGGGGCCAATATCCCTGCTTCCTCGAGCCCTCGAACGCAAGTACCCCGGCCACTTCGCCGCGGAAGAGCCTGCCCTCCGATGGCTGCAGCCTACCGCGAGGACCAATCCCGCCGCTCGAGCGATCTTGCGAATCTCGCGATGCCGCACGAAGGGGTAACTTCTTCCCGAAATGGCCCGCTCCGTCCGCACGTCCGATCTCTCCCACCTCGACGAGATTACCGGCGTCCTCGCGCGCGGACTCCAGGTCTTGCGCCCGCGCCCGCGCAACACCCTCGATCGGCTCGGCGCCTACGAAGGTCTCACGCAGGATGCGCTCTTTCCCGAACCGGCCCAGGTTCCCCAGGTCGAACGCCGCGTTCGTTGGCGGCTGCCCGGTCTCCTCGGGGAGGACCTCTCCTTCGCCTCCCTCCACGATCCGATCGAGCCCGAGTTTCGCCTCTACTACCAGGCGCGGCGACGTCGCATCCAGACCGTCTACGCGCGGCGAATCCGGCCCGACACTTCCGCGGATCGGCCGCGGCTCCTCTACATCCACGGCTACATGCAGCCGGAGACGATCATCGAGGAATTTGCGCTGCTCACGACCATGGCGGAGAGCCTCCAGATGGAGGTGGTGCAGATCCAGCCTCCCTACCACGGGCGCCGCAAGCCACGCGGCTCGCGCTTCGACGGCGAGCTCTTCTGGACGGCGGACCTGGTGCGGAGCGTGGAGTCGCTGCGGCAGACGATCCTCGACGCGCGTACGCTCCTCGCCTGGATGCGGCAGGAGTCGGAGCAGCCGGTGGGCGTGGCCGGCCTCTCGCTGGGCGGTGCCCTCGCGGCGACGCTGGTATGCCTCGAGCCGGGTTTCGCGTTCGCGGCACCCTTCATCGCACACATGGATCTGGGCGCCCTCGTTGCCGACGCGCCGGTGCTCGGCGCCATGCGTGCCGATCTGCAGCGCTTCGGCTGGACGCCGCGCGACTTCGCAGACTTCACGAAGAAGCTCGGCTGGGACGCGCTTTGTCCCGTGATCCCGCTCGATCGCATCCACCTCTTCGCCGCGAAGGACGATCACTTCTTCCGTGCGGCACTGGTCCGCGACATGTGGCGGCGTTGGGGGAAGCCCAGGATCCGCTGGTACCCGACGAGTCACATGGGTTTCCTCCCGTACCTCCCCGATGCGGTGATCCGGCTGCGCCGGTTCGTGGACGGGCTCCCACGATGAGCACGCTGACGATCCTTCACAACCCGCGCTGCTCGAAGAGCCGCGCGGCGCTCGCGCTGCTCTCCGAACGCGGGGTGCCGCTGCGCGTGGTGGAGTACCTCTCGGCGCCGCTCTCGCGGGACGAACTCGATGCCCTGCGCACGAAGCTCGGGATCCCGGCGAGGGAGTGGGTTCGCAGCGGCGAAGCGGCCTTCACCGAGGCGGGCCTCTCGCCGGCCAGCACCGAGGACCAGATCCTCGATGCCATGGCCACGCATCCGATCCTGATCGAGCGGCCGATCGTGGTGCGCGGTGATCGTGCGTTGATCGGGCGACCGCCCGAGCGCGTACTGGAGCTGCTCGATTGAGCGGCGCCATCCGTATTCTGGTCTCCGAGGGCTCCAGCCTCTCGGCGCGCGAGGCCGTCACCGCCCTCGGTACCGGCGGCTGCCACATCGAGGTCTGCGACCCTTCCGGGCTCTGCCTCGCGCGCTTCTCGCGGTTCGTGCGCCGTGTGCACCGCTGTCCGCACTTCGGATCCGATCCCGCGGCGTACTTAGACTTCGTCCGCAATCTCCTTGCCACCGGGCGGTTCGACGTCCTCTATCCAGCGCACGAGCAGATCTACCTCTTCGCGAAGCGGCGCGACACGCTGTCGCCTCTCGCAGGCCTTCCCGTTCCTTCTTTCGCGGCCATCTCGGAGGTGCAGGGGAAGGTCGCGACCGCGGCGACCTTCGAGCGCAGGGCGTGCTGCGGATGGCGCGGTGGTGCAGGGCCTGGCGTGCGGCACGCTGGAGCGTGCGTACGCGGTGGCCGACCACGGCCGCCTGGTGGCCGTCCACACGGTACGGCAGCTCGCGGTGGGCCCGGGCGGAGGGGACATCGCGAAGGTCTCCGTCGATCGTCCTGCGGTGCGCGTGTGCGTTGCCTCGCTGGTGCACGGCCTGCAGTGGCATGGCGCTGGGAGAGCGCCTCGCCGAGCAGCCACCGGGCAGGACCGGCATGAAGACGCACATGGGCATCCAAGCCGTCGTCATGGCGGCAATGCGCGGCGGTGCACGAACGGAGATCCTCCGAACGATCGCGTCGCTGATGTTCGGCAGCGGGATCTTCCGCGACAGCCTCGAATCCCTGACGCCCGTGCGTGTCGATCCGCCGAGCCTAGCTCCGCTGGCGGCCGTGACTCTTCTGCTCCTCTCCCGGCCGAGTGCCTGGCATTGGCTCGCCGCGCGGCAGGTGGGCAGCTACGCGCTGACGGACGCCGCAGCCCGCGTGATCCGACAGATGCCGAACGGCTGACGGAGCGGCGGCGAAGCGCGAACTCCGCGGATCTGCGCGCGCTTGGCTACGCCGAGTGAAGAGCGAACGACGGCCGGAGAGGCGGTCTCCGCTGCCAGCGGCCGATCGATCAGGCCGGACGCTGGCAGTGGGACGGTCTGCAGCCGGCGCGGGATTACTTGCTGCTCGATCCTGCGGTCACATCCTTCATCGTAGCCTTCCCCCATGACTTCAGAGTGCGCGAGAGGTCGTTCCCGAGATACTCCGAGCTCGCTCTCGATGCGTCGAGGTAGGAGGTCCAGTCGGCGTTTCCAACCAACGAGTCGCTCCATGCGGCCATCTCGACCTCACTGGCGAAGCCCACCGAGATCAGATGGGTTACCGGTGTGATGCCGCCTGCGATCACTTGCGAGAGGTAGACCTGCCCGGGGAACTTCTTGCCGGTTTCTGACGCCATGAACTTGTCGAGTGCCGCGAGGAAGGCGGCCGGATCCTTGACGGCGAAGGCGTGCCCCTGCCAGACGCCATCGGTGTCGTTGATGTCGCCCCAGCTCTTCATCGTGCCATACAAGACGGTCGATGCGGGCTGTGACAGCTTCGCCATCGTCGCCTGGAATAGGGGCCAGGCCGGATCGGCCTGGAGCTTCTGCACGAAGGCTTCCCGGTCGGCGGTCGACTTGTAGATCGGAACGAACGAGTGGGTGGCGGGATCCGCGCCATCCGCCAGGGAGACCTGGAGCAGGAGTTTCCCGGGAAACTCCATTCCTGCGGGCGAACTCATCAGCTTGTCTGTAGCGGCGAGCACCGCCGGAGCGTTCTGCGGTGTCGTCGTGATGTTGATCGCCGACCAGGTCGATGAAGCAGCGGCTCCCTGGCTGACGAAGATCAATCCGATCGCGGTGAGACCGATTCGATTCATGCTGTATCTCCTCCAATGGATGTGGATGGTCGCCACTTTGGCGGGACGGCGATCCGCGGGAGAGAGCCAGGACTTGCGCGGCGCTGCGTCGGATGGGACAGGTCCCGTACCCGCCTCAATGTTGACGGGCGAGTCTCGCACGATGCGAACAATATTGTAAGTAAATTAATGGCCCGATTTCGGATTCATCAAAGTCAGGTCCCAACGGGGCGGCGAGGCGGCGCTGGCGGCCCAACAGCCTGAGCGCTCCGGGGCATCAGTTTGGAGGCGACACCGCGGCGAGGCAGGCCGAGAAGATCTCGCGACGCGCACCCTCCCCGGCGACCTCCTCGAGGGTGAGCTCCACGGCTCCGTCCGCGAAGGCGTCGAGCCGCACGTAGCCTGGCTCCGCGGCCGCGAAGAGAGTCCCCTCGACCGGGTACGCCCACGTGAGGTACGCCAACGAACCCGCACCGCTCACCACGTGAAAGCTCGGTGATCCGCCGCCGCGGATCAGCTGCAGACCATGCTCGTGGCCGGCAGCGTGCCGGTCGCCGGCCGCGCGCGC
>CAYGXT010000106.1:0-8372 GCA_964353695.1 uncultured Myxococcaceae bacterium | reverse complement strand
ACGGCCCCAAACGAGTAGAGCCACGACCGGAGCCCCAGACCCACCTGCGCGTACCGGATCCGCTGCTGCATTCTCGTCCCTCCGCCGTCGGGCCGTAGAATAGGGTGATACTGGCCGAGGCGCGCCGCTACCATCCCCAGGTGACGACGCCGCGCCCAACACACTCGCCATGCCCAGCCGAGGTCGTGCTCGAAGAGGAGATAGGGCCGCTCTGCTGACGTCCGAGCGCGAACCTCCGCTCGAGCCCCAGCGTCGGCCCGCGGAGGATCTCTTCGCTCGCTTCGTCTCGTCCCCCGATGGCCTGATTGAAGCAGAGGCACGAGAGAGGCTCCGCCACGAAGGGCCGAACGTGCTCACCGAAGCGCCGCGATCTTCGCTTGCGCTACGGGTCGGAAGGCACCTCGGTCATCGCTTCGCGTTGATGTTGTGGGCCGGCGCCGCGCTCGCGTTGACCGGTGAGCAGTTCAGCCCGGGCGAAGGCATGGAACTGATCGCCATTGCTCTCGTCGCCGTCGTGCTCATCAACGGCGTGTTCAGCTTCTGGCAGGACACCCGGGTCGAGAGAGCGATGGCGGCATTCCGGCGGATGCTATCACCCCGGGCACGGGTGCTCCGAGACGGATCGGAAATCGAGATCGACGCCGAGCACGTGGTCGCCGGCGACGTCCTCATTCTCCGCGAGGGAGATCGAGTCCCCGCCGATGCGCGCCTGTTTCAGGCGAACGCACTCAAGGTCGACAACTCCCCGCTCACTGGCGAATGTGAACCGCAGCTAAGGACAGTGAAGCCCACGAGCGGCGGGCGTCTCGACAGTCGGAATCTCGTGTTTTCCGGAACGTTGGTGACCACCGGCACTGGGAGCGGGATCGTCTACGCCACCGGTGACGCAACCGAGATCGGGCGCATCGCTGGAGTCACCCGGGACACAGTCCGCGTCGAGACGCCGATCCGCCGCGAGCTGCGTCACTTCGTGCGCGTCGTCAGCGCAATCGCCATCGTATTGGGAATCGCATTTTTCGCAGCCGGATGGATCATCGGCAACCCGTTCTGGACGAACCTCGTGTTTGCCATCGGCATCATCGTCGCCTGCGTCCCAGAGGGGTTGCTGCCGACCGTGACGCTCTCGCTCGCGATCGCGGGCCGGAAGATGGCCAGGCGCAATGTGCTTCTGAAAACGCTGGAGAGCGCCGAGACGCTCGGATGCACGACGATCATCTGCACCGACAAGACCGGAACTCTCACTCAGAACGAGATGCGCGTCACCGACCTGCTGTTGCCAGTCGACCTCGAAGCGTCGACCGGTGCCTGCAGCGACAGCGAGGATCTAGACGCGGCGATCAGCGTGATGGCGCTCTGCAACAACGCAGCGCTTCACGCGAGCCAGGGCGGCGTACGAGCCTCGGGCGATCCGACCGAGACTGCGCTGCTGCTGTACGTCGAGGAAAGGTGCAATGGCTCGGTCGGCGTGCGGCGCACCGCGCATCCGCGCGTCTACGAGCAGCCCTTCGATAGCGCCACGCGAGAGATGGCGACTGCGCACCGAGTGGCCGATGGCTTGGAAGTGCTGCTCAAGGGGGCTCCCGAGATCGTCATCGAACAGTGCAGCCACTTCCGGCAAGCGGGTGTGCTGCTGCCGATGACCGAGGAGATCAAGAACAGGGTCCGCGAACATGCGGACGAACTCGCGCGCAATGGCAGGCGCGTGCTCGCTCTCGCCAAGAAGCGTATCCCTGCGCATTCGGATCCGGAAAGCGGGGTCGCGGCGTCTGACTATGAGCTTGCTGGGCTGGTGGGAATGCACGATCCCCCGCGGCCCGAGGTGGCATCCGCGGTCGCGAGTTGCCGTGAGGCGGGCATTCGGATCGTGGTCGTCTCAGGCGACCATCCGCTGACCGTCCAATCCATCGCTGGGCAGGTCGGGATCACAAATGCCAAAGCGGCGACCGTGTACACCGGGACGGATCTGGCAGTTTGGAGCAAAGCGGCGCTGCGCCACGTTCTTGCCGGGGACGCACTTCTCTTCGCGCGCACGAGTCCACTCGACAAGCTCCGGATCGTAACCGCGCTCCAGGAAATGGGGCACATCGTTGCCGTGACCGGAGATGGTGTCAACGACGCTCCGGCGCTCAAGAGGGCAGACATCGGCATTGCGATGGGGCAGACGGGCACCGAGGTTGCGCGAGAAGCAGCCGACATGGTGCTGATGGACGACAACTTCGCCAGCATCGTCGCCGCCATCGAGGAAGGGCGCGTGATCTACGGAAACATCCGCCGCTTCGTCGGTTACGTGCTCACCAGCAACGTGCCCGAACTCCTGCCGTACATCGCATTCGTTCTCTTCGGCATTCCACTGCCCTTGCCGGTGCTCCTCGTACTGGCAATCGATCTCGGTACCGACATGGCGCCGGCCATCGCGCTGGCGAGCGAGACTGCGGAAACCGACGTGATGATGCTGACTCCGAGATCGCGGTCGGAGCGACTTCTCTCGCCGGATCTGCTCCTTTCGAGCTGCCTGTTGTGGGGACTGGCCGAATCGGCGGCGGGCTTTGCCGCCTATTTCTGGGTGCTGACCCGAGGCGGATGGCGCTTCGGCGACGCGATGCTTAGAGGCGATCCGCTCTACGGGCAGGCCATCGCAGCGTTCTTCGCCGCCATCGTAATCTGTCAGGTTACGAACGTGCTCGTATGGCGAACGACCAACCAGAGCGTCATCAAGAAGGGCATTCTTCGAAACCGGGCCGTGCTGGCCGGGGTTGTAGCGGAACTCGTGCTTCTCGGCGTGATCGTTGAAACACAGTTCGGACATCGCGTCTTTGGTACGGCGTCGCTTCCGGCGGAGGCCTGGCTCGTACCGATTCCATTCGCGCTCGCCATGCTCGGACTGTCGGAGCTTCTAAAAGCTGTCGGTCGCAGGCGGGCCGGTCGGGCTTTATCCAGTACCTCAAGATCCGCTGGCCCCTGCCATGCGAGCGAAACGAGAGACTCGTGATGCCAGAAGCGGCGTCGCTCGTGGGACCGGGAGCGAGCTTCGTGGGCGGCTGCTGTGGCACGAGCTCTGCGCTCGTGGCCGCCATCCGGAGCGCGTTGGCCGGGAGCGCAGCTCTCCCCTACGCCGACAGGTAACGCCGCTCGATCTCATCGAGGAGTTCCGCGCGAACACGCTCTACGAGGCCCTCGGCCTCGTCCGTCCGGGGCCCGTCCTCGATGGTGCGCAGCCGGCCCGCCAGCTCGGCGTCTTGGATCACGTCCCGCACCCAGCGTGAGAAGTCGTGCCTCGCCATGTGTTGCCGCACGACCGCGGGATTGCAGGTGCGCAGCTCCTGGTGGAACTCCTCGAGGTTTCCGGCCGAACGCCCCGTGGGCCTTCCGAGGTCGCAGAAGTAGAAGCGCTTTTTCGGCGGGAGCGCCGCATGCAGGTACTTGTGCCGATGCCGCACGTGGCGGGTGAGGCGTTCGACGAAGACGAAGGGCTGGCCGGCCTGCTTCGTCCCGGGCCGGGAGAGGTGGGCTTGGCGGCCACCCTCGGCGGTGACCACGAGATCGACGGCGTCGCGGGCTCGCGCGCAGAGGTGATCCGGCTGGAAGGTGACGAGGCAAAAGCCCTTCTGCTCCGGGCGCAGCAGCGGGCATGCCGGACCCTCTACGCCGAGCGGGACGTGAGCCTCGTCGACGAAGATCCAGTGGGGGAAGCCGTTTTTCTCGCGCTGGTGCTGCAGCGCCTCGAGGAAGCGTGTGCTCGTCTTCATCCGCTCTTGCCGCGGCAGGAGCGAGAGGTCTACGACGACGCTTCCGAAGGTCGGCTGGAAGAGATCGCCGAGCTGCTCCGGAGAGGGCAGGGGCTCGTTTCCGCCGATCACCCTACAGCCATGCAGGCCGCCGAGGCCTCGGTGGTCGCCCTCTGGGTCAAGGACGCAGATCGAGTAGCCGAGCGCGAGGAGCCCCTCGGCAAAGAGCCCCGCGGCGAAGGACTTGCCGGTCAGGGTCTCTCCCTCGAAGAGCACGTTGAGACCCGAGGCCGGAATGTAGACGGGCGAGTCGTCCGGAAAACGTCCGATCTCGACGCTCCAGCGCTTCGATTCGATCGCCTGCTCTCCCCGCAGCACGGGGCCGCGCAGGAAGCCCTTGACGCCGCACTCGCCGGGCTCGGGTAGCACGAGGTCGGCGTGGTCCTTGAGCGAAGGCACTGCGTTCGCGACCGCCACGCCGAGCTCGCAGGCGTCGAGCAGCGTGTAATCGTTCTCGGCGTCACCGAGGCCAGCCGCGTTGTGGGGGGAGACGCCGAGCTCAGCCAGCGCCGCCGCGAGGCCGCTCCCCTTCGTCACGCCGGAGGGCACGACCATGATCTCGTTGCGATTGTGGATGATCTGGCAATCGAGTCCGAGGCGCGAGATCTCTTCTAGAACGATAGGCCCGAAGTCAGCGGTGCTCGCGATCAGCACCTGCCCGCGGCGGAACTGCACATTGCGGTGGACGAGAGCCTCGTCGAGCTCCAGCGCAATCGGCCGCGTGAGGCGGCGCAGCCCAGCCTTTCGCGCCAGCAGGGCGCCGTTTTCCGCTACGATCGTGTCGAAGAAGACATCGACGTCGTGGAAGACGGAGCGGAGCTCGACCAGGATCCTCCCCGTCACGAGCAGCAGGCGACGGCCGGACTCGCGCGTCTCACGCAGGCTCTGGAGGGTATCCGCCGCCGGCCGTCCCCCGTCGCTCAGCGTGCCGTCGAAGTCGATCCCGATCGCGCGAATCCGCTGGAGCACGCTTACAGCGGCTTTCGGAGCAATCTCGTCTCAAGCTTCGCGTACAACCGATACGCGAGCATTGGGTCGATCGCCGTCGCCTTCGAGACGACGGCCTTGCGATCCATGCGGGGCTCCTCGGGGCGCTTGGATGACGCTACGGCTGCTCGCGCGTTCGCGCCAGCGACGCCCCTCAGGCAAGTGACGAGGGTTGCGAACTGCTGGGGATCGACCGGCGGACACTCCAGCCGGGCAGCCCTCCCCACCCCGTTCTCCGCTGCCACCGCCGCCCGTGGGCTTGGCACGACGCCCCGGCTGGGCTAGCGAACCTGGTCTATGAAGGCTCTCCGCATCGTCCCCCTCCTGGCCACCCTGGTTTCTCTTGCCGGGGGAGTGGCCGGCTGCAGCGGCTACGCGCGCAATGTCCTCAGCGAATCCGGGGACAACAAGGTGGTGTTGCGCAGCCAGAAGAGCATCGGCGGCATCGTGGCCCAGGGCTACGACCATCCCGTGACCATCTCGGGGACGCGCCTTGCCCACATCCTCTCGCGCATCGACATCCGTACCGACGACTCCGACGCCAACTCTCGCAAGCCGGCGGTCCCCGCCGAGATCGTCTACGAGCTGGGGGAGAAGCTCTCGGATGCCCTTTCCAAGGCCTCGAAGGATGAAGAGGTGGTGGTGGTTTCAGTGCGGCGCGAGCGCAGCCTCGGGATCTTCACGCATAATTACATCACCAGCTTCTTCGCCTACGTGAAGGGCGACATGCTCCACATCCGCCTCTTCCACCTCGACTGGGAGCAGCCGCAGGGCGGGCAGCAGGCGAAGATCGACGAGCCTGTGCCCGACAAGCAGGTGATGCGTTTCCGAGTCGTGCCGGGCGAGGCGATGCAGCCCGAGGGGCCGCAGGGCATGGCCGTGAGCTGGCGCGATCCCATTTTCAAGTCACCGACGGCAGTGCGCGTCACGCCGACCGGCAAGATCGTGCGCCGGACGGTGCTGATGGAGTCCGAAGCGCCTGCTACAGAGGACGAGCCGGAGGTGACGCTTCCCTCCGTCACCAGTGGCAATCTGACGCCCGCGCAGCTTCGCGCCCTCGCCGACCTCGAAGAGCTGCGGCGCGACGGCAAGGTGAGCGAGAGCGACTACCAGACGCGCCGCGCACGCATCCTGCTCGGCGGCTCGGGCGAGTCCGCGCCCGACTGAAGCCCGCAGCCCGCGCCGCCGCTACGCGTGCACCCGCGGTCTGCGTCCCATCCAGGGCCGTGCCTCTTCGAGCTGTGCCGCCACGCGGAAAAGGACGTCCTCGTGGGCGTAGGCCGCTACGAGCTGTACGCCGATCGGAAGTCCATCGGCATTCCAGTGCAGGGGCAACGAGATTGCAGGCTGTCCTGTGATGTTGAAAGGAGAGGTGTAGACGGCGAACGGGCCCGAGCGAATCACTCCCGCCAGCGGCTTCTCGGGTGTCGAGGTGAACTCGCCAAGCGGCGGCGGCGGCTCGGCCAGCGTCGGCGTCAGCAACAGATCGAAGCCCCCGGCCCACCACTGCTGGATGCGGCGCGCGTGAGCCTGCAGCCAGATGACCGACTCCACGTAATGGGACGCAGAGAACTTGCGCCCGATCTCCGCCATGGCCCAGTTTTGCGGCTCCACGTCGCGGGGGCCGATGCTCCGGCCCGTCCGCACGCTCCAGGCCTCGATGTCGTGCGCGGTCCAGCTCGCGAGCAGCGTCGTGAACGGCCCAAAAACAGCCGGGTCGTCGAGCGCGGCCGGGAACGCCTCCTCCACGTAATGACCGAGAGACTCGAGCAGCGTCGCTGCTTCGCGCACGGCGCGCTCGCAGTCGGGATGGGTCGCGATGTTCGGGTTGCCGGTGCCCGTGCGCAGCCCGATCCGCAACCTTCCGGTCGGTGCTCCGATCTCGGCCGCGAAGGGCCGCGCCGGCGGCGGAGCATAGTAGGGATCGCCGAGCATCGGACCTGCACTGGCGTCGAGGATGGCCGCGCTATCACGCACGCTGCGCGTCACCACGTGGTCGGCAACGAGCCCCGCCCAGACCTCGCCCATGGCCGGGCCGACGGAGATACGGCCGCGCGTCGGCTTGAGGCCGACCAGGCCACACTCGCTGGCCGGAATGCGAATCGAGCCACCGCCATCGTTTGCATGGGCAGCGGGAACCATGCCCGACGCCACCGCCGCCGCGGAGCCGCCACTCGAACCGCCGGTGGAGCGTGACGGATCCCAGGGATTGCGCGACGGACCGAAGGCCTCGGGCTCGGTGCTGGTCACGCTTCCGAATTCCGGGGTATTCGACTTGCCCACCACGACGAAGCCGGCGTCGCGATAGCGGGCCGCGAGGAAGGAATCCTCCTTCTCGTGCCAGTCGAGGTCGCGCAACAACTTCATGCCTGCGCAGTAGCGGTCGCCGGCAGACCAGACGCCGAGATCCTTCAACAGAAACGGAACGCCCTGAAACGGGCCCTGCGGCAGGCTCCGGGAGGCTGCGGCGGCGCGCGCCTTTTCGAAGAGCGGGGTGATCACCGCGTTCAGCTCGGGATTCACCTTCTCGATCCGGTTGATGGCGGCATCGACGAGCTCGTGGGGAGAGGCCTCGCCCTTGCGGACGAGCTCGGCCTGGGCAGTCGCGTCGAGTCGGGAGAGGTCGTGGCTCATACCGGCACGCTAGGCTTCGCGCCCGCAGATCTCAAGGCCGAGGCAGGGGCGTAGAAAACACGCGTCGGAAGCTCTCCTTCATGCCAACGACGATCCAGCCGCGGGCGGGCGCCTGCGCGAAGGCCTGCTCAGCACCCTCGTCATAGGCGTATTCGCGCTCCGCGTCGTCGTGTCGCAGCAGGAGCCCGAGATGAGGCCGGCCCGAGTAGGCCGTGAATTCCAGCATCTCGATGTCTCCGTCGGAGTTCCCAAAGGCGAGGATCGGGCTGCGGCCGAGCGTTCGCTCGATGTTGATCGGCTTGCCGCCGCGATCGTTGGTCGGCGGCACGAAGCGCGGCTCACGCATCAGCATCGGCTCTTTCCCATCGAGCTCGAATCGCATCATCATGTCGCTGCCAATCACGTTTTCCCGGGCAATGCCATAGACCTTCTCCGAGAAAGTGCGGATCATCTCGGGCCCCGCAGCGGAACAGATGAAGATCTTGAAGCCCCGCGCGCGCAGATAGGCGAGGAGCTCGAGCATCGGCCGGTAGACGGTTTTCGTAAATGGAAAGCCGAGCTCCGGGTTCTCGGCATGAACCAAGAAGCGCTCGATCGCCTCCGTGTACTCCTTCTCGCTGGTGCCCGCCGATGCGGCCAGCACGAGTTGCTCGAGATCGGGAAGTGCGATGTCGGCGAGGGAAAGGACGTTGCCTTCGAGCACGGCCTTGAATGGCTGCTCTTCCTTCCACTCCGGATGCTGGGGCGCGAGCTCGCGGATCCGCTCCGCCACGAAGTGAAGCTGGAAATGGTACGGCTTCTCGGCCATCAGCGTGCCATCGTTGTCGAAGGTTGCGATTCGCTCGGCGGGCGGCACGAAGTCTGGGCTTCCGGGCTTCGTCACCGCGCTGACGAAGCGAAGGATCGCTTGCCTGGCGGGCCCGTCTCGCCACGACGGGAGAGGATCGGCCGGCCCTGCGGCCCAGG
>CAYGXT010000105.1:0-8386 GCA_964353695.1 uncultured Myxococcaceae bacterium | reverse complement strand
CGGCCGCGGGCCCCCGATGGAGGTCGCGTCGCCGCCGGCCGAGCTGCGGCCGCTGCTCGACGCGGAGATCCGCGCGCTCTCGAACCTGGCCGAGGCGACGCCCCCGCCCGAGGCGCGGGGCCGGCTCCTCGGCTCGGCGCTCGAGGGTGCGGCCAGCTTCCGAACCGCAGAGGGTTTCCTGCGCGGCTGCCTGCGCCGCCGCATCCAAAGCCTGTTCGGCGAGTTTCGTACGCTGCCGGGCCGCTTCGACCTGGTGGCCATCGGCAGCCACCCTGGCGTCACGGCGCCCGGCATGAACGATGTCTGGATCGGCCGGGCCCTGGTGCTGAATGCGCCGCGCAGCCGCGTCTTCCCGGCGCTGCTCGAGCTCGGCGGCGACCCGCCTGATTTCCTCGAGGCGTCGCCGCCGACACACCGCCGTGTCGCCGTGCACCTGCGCGTGCGTCGCTCGGCGCTGCCCGAGGGCATGGCGTCGCGGGTCGTGGTGCTGCGCGATCCCGCAAGTCCGGCCGAAGGCATGAACCTGCTCTCGCTGGCGCTCTTCCCCGCGACGCAGGCCGGGTCGGACCGCGTGGAGCTGGTGGCCTCCGCCGTCGTGCCCGAGGCCCTGGCGCGCGCGAGCCTTGCCGACCTCGAGACCGAGCTGGTGCGCGAGGTCGCCGCCCTGATGCCCTTCTCCGAGGGCCAGCTGGCCCGGGAGCCCGTGCCCGCCGTGCGCTGGGACGACGATGCGGCGCTGTCGGATCCGAAGCTCGGGGAGGGCTGGCCAGTGGAGGCGGAGATCCGGCTCTCGGCGAAGCCCGCGGTCTACGCGTTGCCCCGCGAGTCGCTCGCGGCGCTCGGCATGGAGGGCGACCTGCTGCTCGGCTGGCGCGCGGGCGACGTGATCCGGAGCGAGCTCGGCTGAGGTCCCGTCGGTTGCCTTGCCGGGCCCCCTACGGTAGAACCGCGTCCGTGTCGGCTCCGCTCGCGCAGCGCGCGGTCCATGGGGCGCGCGCCCCGGCGCGCACCATCCTGCTGCGTCTCGTCCGCTACGCGCGCCCCTACGCCGGGATGATCGCGGTCGCGCTGCTGTGCGCGCTGGCGTACACGGCCGCCTACAACTCCTTCTCTTATCTCTCGAAGCCGTTCATGGACGACGTGCTCGTCCCCGCGCAGGCCGCGCGGGCGCCGGCGAGTCCGTCGAGCTGGATCCCGGCTTGGATCCCCGGCCTCGGAGCCAGGAGCCAGCGCACGCCGGAGAGCGGCAGCGAGGCCGCGGCGCCGGCTGCTCCCGATTCCCCGGAAGAGACGGGCCGTCGTGCGGCGTTCGTCGAGAGGATGAAGGGCAGCCTGTTCAAGATCCTGCTCGTCGGCTTCGTTGCCATCGTGATGGTTCCCATCACGCTCTTCGGCAAGAACTACCTGATTGCCTGGACCCTCGGACGCGTGCTCGTGGACATCCAGCAGGACGTCTGCCGGAAGCTGCTCGCGCTCCCCCTGCGCTTTCACCATGGGACGACCCGCGGCGACACGCTCTCGCGCATCCTAAACGACGTCAGCAGGGCGCATGGCGCCCTCGAGATGCTGTTCGCGGACCTGCTGCCCGGCACGCTCGCCCTCCTGGTCGGGATCGTGATCCTGATCTCGATCTCCTGGCAGCTCACGCTCGTCGCGCTCCTGATCGCTCCGCCCCTCCTCGGCGTGATCGCCTACTTCAGCAAGCGGATCCGGAAGTCCGGTCGCCGGCGCCAGCGACACGTCGGCGACGTCACACAGCGCCTGGTGGAGATTCTCGCCGGGATCAAGGTGATCAAGGCCTTCCACGCCGAGCGGGTGGAAGAGGACTCATTTCTCCGAACGAACCTCAAGCTCTTCCGGAGCAGCATGAAGGTCAACAAGAACCGCGTGCTCTCCAAGGCTCTCACCGAGAGCCTCTCCTTCGGCGCCGCCCTGCTGCTGATCCTCGTCGTATTCTGGAGCGTGCAGGAGCAGGCCTGGTCACTCACCATCGGCGAGCTCTTCTTCTTCGTCGCCGTCAGCATGACGACCTACGCCTCGTGCAAGGATCTGGTGAAGGCCTGGACGTCGCTGATGGAGGCGCTTCCGGCGGCCGAGCGGTTCAACGAGCTCCTCGACGCGCCGGGCGAGGCGCCCGATCCGGCGGACGCGGTGCACATCGCCGGCGTGAAGCAGGGCATCGTCTTCGACAAGGTGAGCTTCTCGTACGGCAGGGAGCCCGTGCTCTCGGACGTCTCCCTCGAGGTGCGCGCCGGAGAGATGGTCGCGATCGTCGGCCGCACGGGAGCCGGCAAGACCACGCTCGCCGATCTCCTGCTGCGCTTCTACGACCCCGATTCCGGCTCCATTTCGCTGGACGGCGTCGACCTGCGGCGCATCTCGCGCGCCTCGCTGCTCGAGCACGTCGCCGTCGTGACGCAGGATCCGTTCCTTTTTGCCGGGACGATCCACGACAACATCCGCTACGGACGGCCCGCGGCGAGCGACGAGGACGTGCTCGCAGCCGCCCGCGCAGCCCACGTCGACGAGTTCGTGGACCAGCTCCCGAGCGGCTACGCTACCGAGGTCGGCGAGGAGGGTGTGATGCTCTCCGGCGGCCAGCGCCAGCGCGTGACCATCGCGCGCGCGATCCTCAAGAACCCGGCGATCCTGATCTTCGACGAGGCCACCAGCTCCCTCGACGCCCGCAGCGAGCGGCTGGTGCAGGACGCCATCGAGGCCCTGCTCGGGGGCCGCACCGTCTTCGTAATCGCACATCGGCTCTCGACGCTGCGGAACGTCGACCGGATCGTCATCCTCGAGGGTGGCCGCGTCTCCCGCGTCGGCACGCACGATGAGCTGATGGCGGAGGACAACCTCTACCGCCAGCTCGTCGCTCTCCAGAACAGCGCCGGGTAACCTGGCAAGCGTGTGGTGGTCGGCGAGCCGCGAGCCGTCTTGAGGATTCTTTCCTACCACAACGTGGTCGTGCCTGCGACGACCGCGCACTCGCTCTACACCACACGAACGAGCGCCGAGTTGAGCCTTCGGGCGCGCGTGCTCATGATCGCAGCCCGCGGCAGATCCCATCACTCCTTTTCCTCCCTCTACGGATTCCGCCGTGAGGAACGCCCCGGGCTCGAGATCTCCCTACCCCCCACCTCGAGCAAGCCCATCTCCAGCCTCTGGCGCCGGGCCGTTGCCGCACGCTGGATCGCCAACAGCTCGGCCCCCGGGTCGTTCGTATACGTCACGCAGGCACGCCCGCTGCGGCAGTTTGCGCGACTGCGGACGGGGCGCCGGCGCCGATTCATACTCGTCGTGGAGTGTCACTCTCTGCGCGAAGCCTGGGGATCGGAGATCACGACGGCAGACGGCCTGATGTTCACCTCCTCCGCACTTCGGTCTGCGATGCTCGAGCGATTCCCCGGGCTCCGCGGGAAGCCATCCTTTCTCTCGCATCACCGGATCGCTGCTATTCCACCCGTGCCAGAAGCCTCCGAGCTCGAGCGCGGCAACGGCCCGATCCGACTCGGATACGTCGGCAGCATCCTCCCCTGGAAGGGTCTCGAGGTGCTGATCGACGCGATCCGCCTTCTCCCCGACAGCTTCCACGCTCACATCATCGGCGGTACGGAAGGCGACGAGTATCGGAGCAAGCTGATTGCGTTTGCGCGCTCGCAGGGCGTCGCAGAGCGCGTGCGGTTCACGCCCTTCCTCCCGACCGATCAGCTCGCATCAACGCTCCGCTCGCTCGACTGTCTCGTCCTGCCTCTTGCTGCCGAAGAGCAAGGCAGCTCGCCGATGAAGCTGATCGAGTACCTCGCCGCGGGCAGGCCAGTGATTGCGTCGGATCTGCCGAGCATCCGCGAGGTTCTCACCCACCGGTGGAACGGGCTGCTTTTCGCTCCCGGAGACCCCCAGTCGCTCGCCACTCAGGCACGATCCCTGATGGAGACATCGCTGGCGGAGCGCCTTCAGATGATTTCTGGCGGGATCGACGCCCTGAGGCCGAGAACCACCGATGTCTGGCTGGCGGATCTCTTCGCCTGGCTCGAGACACTCCCTGCTATACGCTCCCGAGGAGAAGATGCCTCTTGCTCTCCCGGATGTCCGTGACGCAATCACGCGTCACCGAGGACGCTGGTCCAGCGAGGGGAGCTGGCGAGCGAGCGCAGCGACGCTGAGCGGCCTCCTTGGCCCATAGCTCACACCGCGCATGCGGTGGTCGAAGCACGCTCCGAGGACCCAGTTGCAAGGGTCGAAGTAGGTTTCGTCGTAGAGGATGATTACATCCGCTCCGGGCTTGCAGAACATCAGGTTGGCCATTGCGCTGCCGAAGCTGGAGACGATCACTCGAGCATCCTGGTAGGTGGCAATCTGCTGGTCGAGCGAATCTTCTTCCGGATACCAGGTGACGAAGCCGCGGCTCTCGAGGAACCGAGAGATTTCCTCTTCGTTTACCAGCCGCCGCGAAGCGCACCGTCCTCGACTGACGTACAGCCGCTCCGCACCGAGGCCTCTCGATGATCCCCTGAAGTTCCCCAGGATGCGCCGAGAAACCTCGACGACCTCGCGCCTGGAAGGGAGGAACCAGCCGTAGGGCTTGGTCGGAAACCAGCACTCTTCGAGTTCCCAGTCCTCCCCATCACAGTACACGTACCGATCGGGGCTGACACCACCGAAAAGCTCGAGTGACCGCAGCATGTAGGGCTGCGTTCTTCGTGGCAGCACGATCTTGACGTCCTCGGGAACGTTTTCGAGCGCCAGGAAACGCGACAGCGTCTCGACCATCCAGTGGTAATAGTAGTTGTAGCCCCAGCGGTCGAAGCCTAGAAAGTAACGCCCCCGCAGCGCCCGAGTCGGGCGGCGGCGGAAGGCGTCCCGGGCCGCATCCTTACGGAACTTTTCCAGGCTGCGCGCACTCGCGAGAAACACGGCATGCCGCCCTGGTGAAAGCAGATACGCGTCTCTCGAGCGCAGCGTCACGTTCTCGAGACAAGCGAGCTGAAAGGCCGGGATCGTGATGCGATGCTGCTTCTCGAACTCAGCACGAATTTCGGGATGGTCGACGTCGCCTCTCTCGCACTCGAACGAATAGGGCTCCCGAAGCGTGAGCAGATGCGACCCGTCACCTGCTTGCATCACGTACTCCTCGACCGACTCGATCAGCGAATCGGGGAAGCCGAGGCCACACCGTTCATGAAGCCCGAGAAGGCGGTGACTGGTCGCCTGGAGTCGATGTCTCCACTTCATGCGTCTGGATCTCCTCCCCGCACGAACGGTCTCCTCTCAGGACCCGATCAGGTAGCCGGCGAGCCCGCCGCCGAGGATCAGAAGCACGGGATTGATCTTCACCGCGAGCAGGATCGCGGTGACGACGGCGGCGATGGCGACGTCGTCGGCCGAGTGGATCACGGTGTGCGCGAGGATCAGCGTTCCCGCCAGCATGAGACCGATCGTAACGGGCGCGAGACCCCGCTCGCACGCCAGCTTGAGCGGCGAATCGGAATAGCGGTCCCAGACGCGCGCCACGCCGAAGGTGAGCAGGCCTGCCGGCAGGAAGAAGCCGACCAGGGCGGCCGCTGCTCCAGGGTAGCCCGCCACGCGATAGCCGATCACGCTCACCATCAGCATATTCGGCCCCGGCGCAAGCTGGCCGAGGCTGTAGATCTGGCCGAACTGCTCCGGCGTCAGCCAGTGGAACTGATTCACCGTAAGAGCCTTCATCTCCGGCAGCACGGCGGTGCCACCACCGACCGCCAGGATCGAAAGCAGGGAAAAGACCCCGAGGATCTGCAGCAGCAGCATCAGGTGTCGGCCTTCGCGCCGCCAGCCGCCGGCTTGCGTGGCCAGTAGAGCCAGACCGAGAACGGGCCGAGCGTGGTGAGCACGATGACGAGCGAGAGGTGCAGCAGACCCACGGCGACGAAGGTCGCCAGCACCAGCCCGAGCGAGCGCAGATCGGCGAGCTGGCGATGTCCAATCTGCAGCGTGGTCGCGAGCGTGAGCCCAACGGCTGCGGCGCCCACCCCGCCGAGTACCCCGGAGACGTCCGGCAGCTGCCCTAGACGCTGGTACAGGATGCCGAGCCCCATCACGACCACGGCGCCGGGCAGGATCATCCCGAGGCTGGCCACCAGGGCGCCGCGGGCGCCGCGCAGCCGCTCTCCCATATAGACGCTCATGTTGGTGGCATTCAGGCCTGGCAGGATCTGGGAGAGCTCGAGCCCCGAGAGAAAGCTCGCGTCGTCGAGCCAGCCGCGGCGCGTCACCAGCGCCTGACGCAAATAGGCGACGACACCACCGCCGAAGCTGGTCGCGCCGAGCAGCCCAAACGTGGCGAGAATCGCCCCGAGAGAGACCCTCGACGCCTTCGCGATCTCAAATTCGGGAGCCGCCTCGGCGGGCTCCCGCTCACTCATGGTGCGTGAGCTTCATTCCGGCCAGTGCGTAGACCAGGGCCGTCTTGGTGGTTCCGAGGTCCACCCACGCGGTCGTCGCCTGCTGCAATAGCCGGTAGAAGCGCTCGGAGCGGAGCTTGGGCTGTGGCTCGAGCTTGCCGTAGCGACGGAAGTGCGTCTCGAAGGAAAACTCGCCGATCAGGATCTGCTTCGTCATCGCGTCGCGCCAGACCGCCATGTTGACGTCCGCCGCGCGCCCGCCGAAGTCGATCGAACCGAGCTCGAAGAGCACCTCTTCGACGTGCATCTCGCCGACAGGCCTGATCGTGGCCGTCGGCAGGGCCTTCAGCTCCTCGAGGCCCGGGAATATCCTGGTTGCCTCGGACAATCTGCTCCCGAGCTCCCACTTATGTTCCTTCAGCTTGCAGGTGTGGGAGAAGATGCTCCGCATGCCGCCGAGATGGTCGGCGACGAGGAGGAGTTCCTCCTTGAACTTCTCCACACCCTCGTACTGCGGCGCGGCCTGCACGTTGACACCCGCAGCGCGGCGAACGTCGGGGCCGCGGTACTTGAGCACGAGCTCGAAGTGGAGGCCCGGCTTCCCGTGCACATACGGCGCGCGCTTGCGCAGCATGTAGCCCTCGGCGTAGAGATTCGCCCCGGGCGTGTCGAAGAAGACCACCTCGCGCAGCAGCGCCACTCCGGCATTGCGCGCCTCGCTGACGACGGCCGAGTTCTGTCGCGCGACGGATCGGGCTAGCTTCCAGTAGTCACGCACGTCCGTCTCGAGGTCCGTGAACGCCTCCGGCTTGAGCAGGATCTTGAACTCGCGGTAATGGATGCGGTCGAAGACCTCCTCCAGCGCTGCGGCCTGCTTCGCTTCGTGGCCTATGCCTTCCTTCGACGACAACTCGCGCCTCCAGCCGCCGGCAGCGCTCCCGCGCCGCGCCGTGCCCTCATCCTACCGCGACCTGCAACGGAAACGACACGAGCTAGAGCGGCGCGTTCCAGATCTCGATCGCGGGCGTCTCGCGCTCGTGGCCGAGGACGTTGAGCGTCGCCGTCCCCAGCACGAAGAAGCGGCCCGCCTCGGAAGGCAGTCCGAGCCAGCGCGCGGCGAGCACTCGCCCCATGTGCCCGTGAGAGAAGAGAGCCACCGCACCGCCGGCCGCCCGCGCGCGGGCCAGGACGCGATCGGCCCGCTCGGCCACCTGTGCTCCCGTCTCACCGCCGGGGCAGGGATGCGTGAAGACCGTCCAGCCCGCTACGCGCTCCCGGATCTGCGCCGTCGTCAGCCCCTCATACTCGCCGTAGCTCCACTCCGCGAGGTCCGCATCGATCTGCATGCGATCGCAAAGCCCGGCGAGCTTCGCCGTCTCGACCGCGCGCTGCCGCGGACTCGAGAGCACGAGAGCGAACTGCTGGCTCGCCAGGGCGGGCCCGAGGCGGCGCGCGACGATTCGCCCACTCTCCGTGAGCGGCAGGTCCGTCACGCCCGTATGTTGGCCGCTGAGGCTCCAAGCCGTCTCGCCATGCCGGATCAGAAACACGCGAGGGAGCATGCGTGAGCCTAGCATGCGCGCCGACCAACGATTCCGACACGAATCGGCATCACGCAGCCCGCACCGACCGGTACAGGGCCTCGACCTCCGCCCAAAAACGCTCCGGTGCGAAACGCGCGCGGGCGTCCTCCGCCGCGGCAGCGCCGAGACGAGCGTGCAACCCTTCGTCGGCGAGCAGCCGCAGCCACTGGCGCGCCAGCGCCGTGGGATCCTCGTCCGCGAGCAGTCCCGTCTCGCCGTCGCGCACGATCTCGGGCAGCGCGCCACGCCGCGTCGTCACGGCCGGAATCCCGCAGGCCTGCGCCTCGAGCAACGCGCGGCAGGTCCCGTCGGATCCTGGAACCAGGAAGGTGAAGACGTCGATGGCGCGCAGCACCTCCGCATAGTCGGTGTCGCGGTAGCCCGCGAAGATTACGCGGTCGGCGATCTCGAGGCGCGCGG
>CAYGXT010000104.1:0-8485 GCA_964353695.1 uncultured Myxococcaceae bacterium | reverse complement strand
ACGGTGAAGGTGTTGCCTTCAGCCAGACGGCGGGCCGCATCCTCTCGGACCTGATGGCGGGCGAAGACAGCGAGCTGACCCGGCTCTTCGTGGTGAACCATGAGATGCCCTGGCTCGGCCCCGCCCCGCTCCGCATCGTCTCCGAGCGGCTCTACAAGTGGTACCTTTCGCGCGGGCCGGGCAACACGGTTCGCTAGGAGGATCCATGCTGACGTCGGGAGAAGATCTCGTCCTCTATCAGACGAAGGACGGGGTTGCGACGCTCACCCTCAACCGGCCGCAGCGCCTCAACGCGTGGACGCCGGCCCTCTCCAGCGTCTACTTCGACCGCCTCTTGCAGGCGGACGCTGACCCCGAGGTGAAGGTCGTCATCGTCACGGGCGCGGGCCGCGGTTTCACGGCGGGCGCCGACATGGACGTGCTGGCTGGAAACGCGTCCGGTGGTGAGCGTGCCGACAGGCGGCCCCAGACCTTCCCGCTGACGATCCGAAAACCATTGATCGCCGCGATCAACGGGCCCTGCGCCGGAATCGGAATGGTGCTCGCGCTCACCTGCGATCTGCGCTTCGCCGCAGCGGGCTCGAAGTTCACGACCGCCTTCGCACGCCGCGGGCTCGTGGCGGAGCACGGCATCTCCTGGCTGCTGCCGCGCCTGGTGGGCCACGCGGTCGCGCTCGACCTGCTGCTCTCCGGCCGTGTCTTCCTGGCGGAGGAGGCGCTCACGCTCGGGCTCGTGAACCGCGTCCTCCCGCCACAGGCTTTGCTGCCGGAAACCATTGCCTACGCACGCGAGCTGGCGACGAAATGCTCGCCGGCCGTGATGGCCGAGATGAAGGAGCAGGTCTACGGCGCGTACGAGCAGAGCCTCGATGAAGCCGTAGCCGAGGCGAACCAGCGCATGGCGGCCTCTTTCATGCGGCCCGACTTCAAGGAGGGAGTGCGGAGCTTCCTCGAGAAACGCGAGCCGGCCTTCTTGCCGCTGCCGCCACGCATCGAGAAGAACTGAAGCGGTGGCCTCCGGCGCCGGAGCGCGCTGGACCTCATGGCAGCTCAACCCGTTGGCCGGTCTCGTGGATCGCCTTGCCCAGCTCGGGTCCACGCACGACCTCGCCTGCACGCTCGAGGAGCCACGGGCCGAAGCCCGGCCCGGGAATCGAGAGATCCGCCTCGTAGCCCCCACGCGCGTAATCCTCGGGCGTCAAGGCGTAGCCGAGCCAGTCGTTCGCGTGGGCGATCACAAAGGGTACGCAGCCCGCGGGCTCGAGGCTCCGCGCCGCGTCGCCAATCTCGGTGGACGGCTCGGCGGGAAACGTCAGCAGGCAGGCGTCGCCGAGACGCAGCGCCTGGAAGAGCGTGCGTCTCGGTAGGAAGGCCTTGACCTGCGGAGCCACCAGCGGCGAGAGCCACCAGAGCAGGCTTCCGCGCCGCAGTGCTACGGGCGGTACGTCGCGCCATGCCTCGCGCACCGAGAGCGTTGAGCTCTCGTGCGACGCGAATCTCGCGGCGCGTACGGCTTCGGCCATGCGCGCTCCCCATTCGTGGGCATCGCTGCGCTGCGCTGCCACGTCGACGGGCCAGGGGCTGAGCGACTCGTGCATCGGGTTCTGATCGCCGAGGGGCCCCGGGAGGAAGATCGCAACGCCGCCGTCCGCATCGAGTGTATTCCGCGCAGCGCCGATCAGATCGGCCGAGTAGTCGTGACTTGCCGGGCCAAGCGCCACCGCGTGTACGCCGTAGGCGAACAAGCGCGCGATGCGCCGGCCGTCGGGAGCATTCACATCGAGCACCGGAAGCGTCGTCTCGCGGGGCCCGCCGGCTCGGCGGCGGTTGCGTGCGAGATCGAGGCTGGACACGCCCGCGCCGAGGCGCGCGGGCTCGAGAGCTTCCGCGGCCGCGCTCAGCGCGTCGGCCGCGGCGGCCGCGAGACGCCCGGGCATTGCGGGATCGAAGCTCCCGGCCGTCATGCGCTCCCCGAGCCAGCCTTCGACGAAGCCGCCGGGACCGGAGTGCGTATGCGTAGCGACGAGCAGCAGCGCATCGAGACCGAGCGCACGCGTACGCTCCAGCACCTGCGTGCGGATCTGCGGCCGCACGATCACGACATCGAGCGACACGATGCCGAGCCGCAGCTCTCCCTGCTCGAGCACCAGCGCGCGGGCCTGCGGCGGATCGAGCAGGCCCTGCGCCCGGCGGTCGGAGAAGCCACCATAGCCGCCGAGCGGCCCGCCGGGCGGCGCTGGAAGCTCGACCACAGCGGCTCCGGCGCGGAGGCCATCGGCCCTCGCGCCGACGGCCCCGAGAGCGAGTGCCAGCGCAAGCCAGGGTGCCTTGAGACGGTGCGGGCGGGGCATGATCGTGCAGGAGCCTATCCTGTCGCGCGGACGGAGGCTCACGGAAGGGATGACGGGCGACGGCGGCAGCTTCGGCGAATGGACGCAGGACGGGGACGGGCTCGCCTGCTTCGATCTGCGCGGCGAGGCCGTGCGCGGGGACGTCTGGCACCAGGTCGGCAACGACCGTGTGACGGCGACGGCCCACGCGGACGGATCCGTGACGCTCTACTCCTGGGAGGAGGGCCTCGTGCGCCTCACGCTCCCGGCAAGCCTCGCTGCTCCCGCGAGCCTGCAAACTCGTTTTGGCTTCGGCTACACGGAGTGGAGGCGGCGCGAGGCCGAGCTGTTGACGACACGGCGGTTCTGGGCCCCCTTCGGCGAGGCGCCGGGGCTGCGGATCGACGTCACGCTCGAAGGCCAGCTGCCGCCGTACCATTTGGAACGCTGGAGGTTCGCGCCGTTTCCCTTCCTGATAGGCGGGCTGATGTCGCGCTTCATCCCGGCGCCGCATGGCGCCACACGGCGCGAGCGCCTGCTCTGGAACGCGATGCTCGCGACGAGCACGCTCTCGCGGGCGGCGACGGATGCCGTGCGGCGCGCTCTCGGCTGGCGGCTACGCCTTCGTCCCCGCTTCGATCCTGCTCTTGGGGCTGTGCTGCTGGAACCGGTCAACGCCAGCTCCAAGCCTTCGCAGCGCTCGCTGCTGCCGCGCCTGCCGGGCGTCCTCTTCGTGGCCGTTCTCGGAGCGGGCAGCGTGCGCCCGCACCTCCGAATGCGCGGGCGCAGCACCAAGGTAGAGCTCGAGGTTTCGCTTGCGCCCGGCAGCCGGGAGGCACGGCTCTCGTTCGCCGTCGGCTTCGCGCCACACGGGCATGTGTCGGAGGCGATCTCGGAGCTGGGCAGAGCGACGCCGCATGAGAGCGCCGCACGCTGGCGCAACGTCTGGCGGCTCGATCTGCCGTCGGCGCCCGCCCTCGAGCGTGAGACGGCATGGCATGCCATGTACCTGCGCAGCGCCCAGGTGCGCGACACGGTGTTCGGCTGTCGTTACCTTCCCCAGGGCTCGGCCTATTCCTACATCCATGGCCTTCAGGGCGCGCCCCGCGACTACGCCATCGCATCGATCCCGCTCACATTCGTCGATCCCGAGGGTGCGCGCGAGCTGCTGCGGCTATGCCTGCGTCTCGTGCGGCGAGATGGTTCGCTCCACTACGCCCATGTCGGCGCGGGCGTACCGACCTCTGCCGGAGTCCACGCGGCCCCCTCCGACCTCCCGCTCTTCCTGCTCTGGGCCGTGACCGATCATGTCTGGGCCACGCGCGACCGCAGCTTCCTCGAAGAGGCTCGCCCCGCGCTGCTGCGGGCGTGGCGCTACCTGCAAGAGGGCGTCGGCCTCGGGCCCCACGGCCTGCTGCGTGTCGGCAGCGGAGACTGGAACGATCCCATCACCGCTTTCGCTCCGAGCCGCCGCGCCTTTCACCGCGACGGCGAATCGAGCTTCAACTCGGCAATGGCCGCCTACGTGCTGCCACGCGCGGCCGAGCTGCTGCCCGAAGCAGGGGATGCCATGCGCGGGCTCGCCGGCAACCTGCGCGAGGCCACCGCCGCCACCTGGGCTGGCGCCTGGTTCCTACGCGGCTACGACGGCCGGGGCGGCGCCATCGGCCGCGAGCATCTCTTCCTCGACGCGAACGCCTTCTGCCTCGTCGCGCGCATCGGAACGCAGGCGCAGCGGCAGACGCTGGTGGAGTCGATCGCCTCGCGCTGCGACGAGCCCTCCCCGATCGGGCCCACGATCCTCGATCGACCCCATCCCGTGCGCGCGGGCCTGCTTCCCGCAGGCTGGGACGTGAACGGCGGCGTGTGGGCCTTCATCGGCGCCCTGACCGTCTGGGGCCTCGCCCTTCACGACCCGGTACGAGCCAGGCGCAGTCTCGAGAAGCAGACGCTCGCCAAGCACGCGCGGACGTATCCCGAGATCTGGTACGGCATCTGGAGCGGGCCGGACGCCTTCAACTCCCACTTCGGCGACCGCCCGGGCGAGACCTACGTGCAGCCGGCGACGCCCATGCGCGAGTTTCCCGTGATGAACTCGAACGCCCACGCGGGGCCGCTGCTGGGGCTGCTGAAGCTCCTCGGCATCGAATCGACACCAAATGGTGTCATAGTCCAACCACGGACGGATTCGGCCATCGGCGCCTGGCAGCTCTCGACGACGCTCGCGAAGCTCGACGGCCTGTAGTCGCTACGCCACTCCAACCCTCAGGGACGGGGCCAGACGGCCGTCGCTACCGAGCGCCCCGGAAGGCGCAGCATGCGAGGTCCGAGGCGATCCATGGAGTCGTCCGGCAGCGTGACCCCGCTCTCGGACGGTGAGGTGCGGACGAAGAGCGGCGGAGCATCGAGAGCGCCGCCCTCGACCACGACCCAGCGCGGCTCGGTGCTGCGGTTGAGGAAGACCGCCAGCGTCGAGCCGTCGGGATTGGAGTATGCGCTCACCGCAAGCTGCGTGTCGGCGCTGGTGGCCGCGATCCGGCGCGCTCCCGGGCGCACGTATTTGATGAACTGCCGCGCCGTCCAGTACTTGGGCGTCACCGTGTAGCCCGCGACGCCAGGGGTCGGGGAGATCACGATCAGCGCCTCGCCGGGGCCGCCGGGCCGGTAGAGGTTCCAGACCACGTACATGCCGCCACCGTTCGTAAGCGTGCCGTGGATCAACTCTGCCTGCGCGAAGCCTTCGTCGTAGCTTCCGTAGCCAACGCCGGTGGTATTCGAGAACTCGGTCATCCAGAGCGGCAGCTGTGCAGGCACCCTGCTCCGCAGCTCGCTCAAGGCCAGGCCCACGAGATCGACTTTGTAGTAGCCCTGCTCATAGAGATGGAAGGCGATGCCTTCCAACAGAGGGCCCGCGGTCGGCTGCGCCAGCAGCGAGGGGACGAAGATCGAAGCGAACATGCTGAGGGCGGTGTCAGGCCCGGCAAGGCGCGCCGTGTGGCCGTCGCGCACGAGGCGCTGCGCTACGACCTCCGCCGCTGCCGCGTAGGACTGGGGTGTGTAGGTGTTGGCATCCCAGGGCGAGGCTGCTTCCGGCTCGTTTTGCAGCGAGAGCCAGTCGAGGGGATGCCCCGCCCGCTCGAGGAAGCCGAGATAGGCCGAGAAGAACTCGGCGAGCTCGGGCTCCATGCCCGGCAGCAGCGATCCGCCGCAGCAGGTCTGGCCCGTGGTCTTCATCCACGCCGGCGGCGACCACGGCGCAGCCATCAGCTTCGGGCTGCCGCGCAACACGATCGCGGCGAGCTGCCACAGATGGGCGTCGGGGCTCGTGAAGCCGGCCGCGTTCAAATGATCAGGGTCCGCGTCGTCGTTCACGCTCTCGATCGAGTGAGGGATCGAGAAGCGGACGACGGAAGGCTCGAGATCGCCGAAGACGAGATCCATCACCTGGGAGCGATCGGGCTCGGGCATCGCCCGCAGCGTCTCCTCGTTGGCGGCCGAGCCGCCCAGACCGTCGATCGCCTGATACTGCGTCGACGGATCGAGGGTCACCTTCGCGGCGGATGCGGCCGGAAACCGCGGCTGGCAGGAGGATGCACCGAGGACCAGCAGCGCGAGAGCGCCGAGCGGGAGGAGCGCGAGCGAAGAAAGCGGGTGGCGCATGGGAGAACCTCGGAATGAACAGCGACGGACTCATCCATCCTACACCGAAGACGGCTTTCGCGGCCCGAAAAAGGAACGGCCACCCCGTGTGGGGTGGCCGTTCGATTCGCGCCTTCGCCGTGAGGCGAGAGAGCTACTTGCTCATCCGCTTGCGGCCGACCATCGCGAGACCCGCGACGCCCGACGCCAGCAGAACCAGGGTGCCCGGCTCCGGGACGAACGTCAGGTCGAGAATCGCGAAGGCCGGGATGACCGCCGAGGCTGAGATGTTGGTCGAGAGTACGGTCGGCGTCACCAGCTTGACGTTGCCGCCGGAGAGCGGCGAGCCGCTCGCCGAGAAGCCCGGTGCGAGCGTAACCGCGCCGGTCGTCCACATGTTGCCCATCACCGTCACGAGAACGGCGCCGCTGACCACGATCGGGGCGCCACCGAGGCCCATGCCGTTCACGCCCGGCCCCTGGGGGAAGGGAACCGTCACGTTGGCCGGGGGACTCGACGCGCAGCTCGCGAAGAGGCAGATGTTCGCAACGCCCTGGACGGCCATCGGCCCGCCGCCGAGTGCGGTATCGACGCCGAAGAAGTTGCCCGTGCCGTTCGTCGCGCCGATGATCGCCAGTCCGGCGATCGGGAACGCAGTGGTTACCGGCAGGCTACCGGTGAACGAGAAGATGCCTGCACTGAGGCCCGTGACGCTCGTCGCCGTCACGTTGGCGCTGCCGGTTCCATTCCAGGTAACGGGGATCGCGGGCAGTGTGCCGATGATGATCGTGAGCGAGGCGCTCGAAAGGGACTGCACCACCGCGTGGGCCGGCTGGGCAGCGCTCATCACGAGACCAAGGGCCGCGACAAGGCCAAACAACTTACGCATGATTTGACTCCTCTGGATTCCTGCTTGCGTGGCCCGAGAGCGCGGCACCATGCCGAAGCCCTGGCCCAACCAATCGACGAGCTCAGTTCTCGCAAGTCTCGTGCCAGCTTCCAGAGAGCTTCGACATCCTCCTAACTTGTTGATTTATATGTAGTTTAATCGATCCCGGGAAAGCCGGGCGGTTCTAGGAGGGGAGGGAGTTCGAGCGCAGACCTTCCTCCGCTGGGAAGAGCTCCCCCTCGCCTACGAAGAAATCTGCGGTGTCGTCGCTCCACGCCCGCCGCGCTGCGGCTGCACGGCCGTTGCGCTCAGCGGCGAGGCTCCAGCGCCAGCTCTCGCATTTCGCAACGCGCGATCTGCTCCGCTGTCCACGGAATCGTTACGCCCTGACCCGCGCGCCAGAGCGGCAGCAGATCATCGTAATGCGGCGAGCAGGGGTTGCCCGACTGGCCGCCCGGAAGCGAGAAGAGCGCCTGCTCCGGCTGCGCCAGATCGACGGCCATACGCAGCGTCGCGATGTAGACGGGATCGCCGGTGGGAGCAGAGGGATCCACCGAGGCCTGGCTCACGGTATGCGCATCGCCGCCCCACGGAAACGGGCCGCGGTTGAAGATACGATCCAGCGGCGCGCGCGCGCCCGCGGGATGGCGAAGCGTGAGCGGCCGAACGCGGCCCCAGGCCCAGGCCGCAGGATCCGTGCCGTGGCCCGCACGCAGCGAAGCCAAAGCAGCCGAGAGGGCCCCTGCGATGGCGCGCTCCCAGCCCTGCGCAAAGAAGTCCTGCGGCTGCGTCCGCAGCAGCTGCACCAGATGTCCGGTACGCCGGAGCGCATAGGTATGCGCCGGGCTCCCGAGCGGCGAGCCGCTGCGTCCGAGCGCAGCCTCGGCGGCACGCGGCGCCTTCGCCAGCACTACACGGCGGGTGAGCTCGGCGAAAAAGAGCGCGAAGACGGCAGCGGCGGGAGAGTCCTCGCCGACGACGCCATCCCACGCGCTGAGCAGCGCGCGTGCGTGACGTCCGTCCGCGTCGGAAGGCTCGACCGCCAGCACCGCGTCGCGAACGTCGCGCCATACCAGGGAGCGCTGGTCCATCTGCAGCGCGAGAGTGAGCGGAACGTCCCAGTCGCTCCGCTCCGCAAGCGCCTCGAGGATGCGCGTCTGACGATAGCCGTCGTTCCAGTCCTGGCCGAGCCAGGGTCCGTCACCATCCTGTGTCGGCTTCGCGTTCGCCGTGGCGAGCAGGCCCCCGGGCGGATCCGCCGCCTGCGGCATGGCCTCGTAGGGCACGGGCTCGGCCTCCCAACCGACGTCGGCCCCCGGTAGCGGCAGCGTGCCGAAACCTCGCGTCCGCCGGGGCACCTGGCCGACGAGCTGCCAGCCGATGTGGCCCTCGGCGTCGGCGAAGACGAGGTTGAGGCTGCCCGCCGGATAGAGCGAGAAGCAGCGCCGCACGTCCTCGGCGCTGCGCGCCTCGTGCAGCCGGGGGATGCGCAGTGGGCGCGGCTCGATCGAGAACGAGCGGAGCGAGAGCACGACCTCGACGCCGGGGAGGGCCGGCGTCACGATCGGACCCCGCCGCGTCACGAGCACCTCTTCCCGTTCATCGTGCAGGGATACTTCGAGAAACT
>CAYGXT010000103.1:0-8511 GCA_964353695.1 uncultured Myxococcaceae bacterium | reverse complement strand
CGGGGCTCTACGCGCGGCCGACTCCGTTCGTCGCGGGGCTCGAGGGTGCGGGTCGCGTCGAGGCGGTCGGGGAGGGCGTCACGGGGCTGGCCCTCGGCGACCGCGTGGCCTGGGCGTCTGCGCCGGGCTCCTACGCAGAGGTCGTGGTCGCGTCCGCGGCCGTGCTCGTGCGCGTTCCGGACGGCGTCGCGGACGACCTCGCCGCGGCGGTGATGCTACAGGGCATGACGGCACACTATCTTGTGTATGCGCTGCGGGAGCCGCGGCCGGGAGACTGGGCGCTGGTGCATGCGGCCGCGGGGGGGACGGGGCTGCTGCTGGTGCAGATGCTGCGGCGCGCAGGCGTGCGCGTGATCGGCAGCTGCTCGAGCGAGGCGAAGGCTGCGCTCGCGCGCGAGGCCGGCGCGGAGCTCGTCGTGCTGTCTTCGGAACGAGATTTCATGACTGCGGCGCGCGAGGCGACGCAGGGCCGGGGCGTCGACGTGGTGTACGACGGCATCGGCAAGACGAGCTTCGACGGCAGCCTCGCGTCGCTGCGCCCGCGCGGGCTGCTGGCGCTCTTCGGCCAGGCCAGCGGGCCCGTGCCTCCCTTCGACTTGCAGCGGCTCAATGCGGCAGGCTCGCTGCTGCTGACGCGCCCCTCGCTCGCACACTTCGTGGCCACGCGCGAGGAGCTGGAGCTGCGCGCGCACGCGGTGCTCGGCGCCGTGGCCGACGGGAGCCTGCGCGTACGCATCGGCGCGCGCTTCCCGCTGGCTGAGGCAGCCAACGCTCAGCGCGCTCTCGAGAGCCGCAGCACGACGGGCAAGGTTCTCCTCGTTCCCTGACACCCGCGGCCCGGCTCGGTGCGCCCTGCTCGGTACGGCTACGGCCGCTGCAACGCCTGCAGATCGACGTTCAGCTTGCCCGCGTCGGTGAGCGCATTGCGCTGGAACTGCAGCCACGCGGTCTGGATCTGGTTGCGCTCTTACTCGAGCATGCGTGTGCGCGCGGCGGGCAGCTCCTTCGCCAGATCTTCGGCGCTCGGCCCGCGGCGGCGGAGGAGCTGGATCAACACCAGCTTGTCGCCCACCTCGTACACCCGGTCCGAGCTCGCTTTCTCGGGTGTGAGGGTGAAGGCCGCGCTCAGCACCTCGGGAGAGGCGCCGAGGCCGGGGATGAGGCCGTCGGGCCGGCGCTTGAGCGGCGCCGTGCGCTCGAGCGTGAGCGCATCGGCGCGGGCGGTCTGCTCCAGCGATTGACCCTGCCGCACCTTTTCGGCGAGGGCGTCGGCGCGCTTGCGCGCGGCCTGCTTCGCCGTGTCCGTGGCGAGGATCTCCTTCGCGATCTCGCGCTTTGCTTCCTCGAAGCTCCGGCTCTCAGCGGGCTTCTTCTCTTCGAGCTTGATCACATGGAAGCCGAAGTCGGTCTTCACCAGGTCGGAGACGGCGCCCGGCTCCATCCCGAAGGCGATGTCCTCGAAAGGCTTCACCATCTGCCCGCGCTGAAAGAATCCGAGATCGCCGCCGTTCTCCTTCGATCCCGGATCCTCGCTCGCCTCGCCGGCGACGGTCGCGAAATCCTCGCCGGCCAGGACGCGCTGGCGCAGCTTCGCGGCGCGCTCCCGTGCGGCGCTGACCTGATCCTCGGTCGCATCGCGCGGAACACGCAGCAGGATGTGGCGCGCGCGCGCCTTCTCCGGCGCATTGAAGCGGTCGGGATGGCCGTCGTAGAAGTCCTTGACGCGTGCCGGGTCCTTCGCGAGAAGCTCGTCCCCCTGCGCGTCGGTGACGAGAACCTCCGAGTCGGGCTTCGCGGCGTCGAGCGCGACGTAGGCGAGCTCGACCTCCTCTTGCTGGCGCCGTAGCGCGTCGCGCGCCTCGGCCTCCGAGACGGATGCGCTGTCGGAGATCAGCCTCAGCATCTTCTGCGCCAGCAGCTGCTGACGCAGCGCGTCGAGGAAGCGCCACTCGGTGCCGTACTCGTACTGGATAGCCCTTGACGGCCTCGGGGCGGAACTGTCCGCGCTCGTCCTGGAAGCTCGGGAGATGTTTCACGAGCTCGACGATCTCTTCGTCGCTCACGCGCAGGCCCATGCGCTCCGCCTCGCGCGACAGGATTGCACCCTGCACCAGGGCGTTTGCCGCCATCAGGTCGAGCTGCGAGGCGACGGTCTTCGGGTCGAAGGAGTCGCCGAGCATGCGCTTCGCCTCCGCCTCCTCCTGCGCCCGCACGCGCAGCAGATCGCGTGCGCAGAAGTGGCGGCCGTCCACGCTCACCACGGCGTCGCCGCCCCTGCTCTTGAAGAGAGGGCCGCCGACCCCAACGAAGGCGACGAACACTCCCCCCACGACCAGGATCACGAAGCCCATGATCCAGCGCTGGCCCTGTCGCAGGACTTTCAGCATGCGTCGTCCCCCAGGCTCCGCTCCGGCCGGCAGCCCGAAGGGCGCAGACGCGAAAGACGGGTATGAAGGGGGGCAGCGTACGCAGCGTTCTGGCCCCGGGCAAGCGCAGGCACGGCTTTCCGGGGCCAAGCGCCTTGAACGGGCCCGAGCCGGCTGGTAGGATGCGCCAGGGCCGGCATCTTTGTGCAAAGGTCCTTTTCAATCGAGAGCTTGGGCGGCGGGATGCGCCTGAATCAAACGCCGTCTCGGAGGTTTTCGACGTGATCCTCGATCGCATCCTCGGCTGGTTCTCGAGCGATCTGGCCATCGACCTCGGGACCGCCAACACCCTGGTCTACGCCAAGGGTCGGGGCATCGTGGTCTCGGAGCCGAGCGTCGTGGCCGTGGTCAAGGATGGACGGGGGCCCGACAAGGTACGCGCGGTGGGACGCGAGGCGAAGGAGATGCTCGGCCGCACGCCGGGCAACATCGTTGCGATCCGGCCGATGCGCGATGGCGTGATTGCCGACTTCGAGATCACGGAGGCGATGCTCCGCTATTTCATCGCGCGCGTGCACAACCGCTCGCGGCTGGTGCGGCCGCGCATCGTGGTGGCAGTGCCCTCGGGCATCACCGAGGTCGAGAAGCGGGCGGTACGCGAGTCGGCGATGTCGGCCGGCGCGCGTGAGGTCTACCTGATCGAGGAGCCCATGGCTGCGGCCATCGGCGCCGGGCTGCCCGTGACCGAGCCTTCCGGGAACATGATCGTAGACATCGGCGGTGGCACCACCGAGGTCGCCGTCATCTCCCTCTCCGGCATCGTCTACTCGAACTCGACGCGTGTGGGCGGCGACAAGATGGACGAGGCCATCATCAACTACGTCAAGCGCAAGCACAACCTGCTGATCGGCGAGCGGACGGCCGAGCTCGTGAAGATCAACATCGGCACGGCCTATCCCACCGAAGAAATCCGGAGCATGGAGATCAAGGGCCGCGATCTCGTGAAGGGCGTGCCGAAGACGCTCGAGATCAAGTCCGACGAGGTGCGGGAGGCTCTGATGGAGCCGGTGACCGCCGTGGTCGAGGCCGTGAAGATCGCCCTCGAGCGTACGGACCCGGAGCTCGCGGCGGATATCGTGGACAAGGGCATCGTGATGACGGGCGGCGGCTCGCTGCTCACCAACCTCGACATCCTGCTGCGCGAGGAGACCGGGCTCCCGGTCATGGTGGCCGAGGACGCGCTCACGGCCGTAGCCCTCGGAACGGGCAAGACGCTGGACTCTCTCGAGTTGCTCCGGGAAGTGACGATCCGGTCCTAGACCCAACACCCCCCTTCCGCCGCGGCGCGGCGCGGAGGTCATGCGAGAGCTTCTCCATCGACTGCGCATCCCGCTGCTCTTCGCCGGGCTGGCCGTACTCGCGTCGATCTCGATCTTCGCGGACCAGCGCGCGCTCCAGGCCGGGGGGCGGGATCTCTCGTGGTTCTCGGGGAGCCTGCTCGAGGTGGCTGCGCCGGTGCAGCGTGTGCTGACGGCCCCCATCGATCTCGTCCGCAACACCTACCGCAGCTACGTGGCCCTGCTCGGCGTACGCGAGGAGAACGAGAGCTTGCGAACCCAGGTGGCCACGCTGCAGGAGGAGAGCCTCCAGCTTCGCGAGGCGCTGGTCGCGAGCCAGACACTCGAGCAGGTCGCCGAGCTGCGCGTGCATCTCGATCTCCCGATGCTTGCGACCGAGGTCGTGGGGCAGGACGTCTCGCCCTGGTTCCGAACGGTCGTGCTCGACCGGGGGCGCGGCCACGGGCTGCGGGCGGGCATGCCGATCGTGACGGAGAGCGGTGTAGTCGGCCTCGTGACCGCCACCACGCCGCACGCCGCACGCGCGATGCTGATCCTCGATCGCCAGAGCGCGGTGGATGGCATGCTGCAGCGCAGCCGCGCGCGCGGAATCGTACGCGGCACGGGCAAGGCCGAGCTCGAGCTAGAGTTCACGGGCCCTCCGGAGGATGTGCAGGTCGGTGACCTCGTGATTACTTCGGGCTACGGCGGCGTCTATCCCAAGGGAGTCCGAATCGGGGAGGTGGTCTCTGTGGCGCCGGAGGCTCCGTATCTCGTGCGGCGGGCGAAGCTCCGGCCGGCGGCCAACTTCGAGAAGTTGGAGCGGGTCTTCGCCCTGCTGTGGCGGAGCCCGACGCTCGAGCTGCTTTCCGGCGACGAGACGCCGCAGATCGGCGCTGCCCCACGCGACGCTGGGAAGGCCACGCCGTGAGGGCCGCTCTCGCGCTGATCGCGATCGGTGCGCTTGCCCTCGTCGTCGAAGGCGCCCTCGTATCCGTGCTCCCGTCGCTGCTGCTTCCCGACGTGGCCCTGGTCGGAAGCATTGCGGCGGCGCTCTTCCTCGGCGGTGCGCCGGCACTGCTGGCATTGGCGGGCCTCGGCTTCGCCTCGGATCTGCTGACCGGCGCCCCCCTTGGCCTGCACGTGCTGGTGCTGCTGGTTCCCTTCGTGGCGACTCGGCTGGCCAATGGCTCCCTCGAGCTGCGGCATGGCATGTCCGAGGCGGTGCTCGTTGCGCTGCTCACGCCGCTGGCCGGCGTGCTCACGTTGGGCTGCATGCGGCTCACTGGCGTTTCAGTGAGTTTCGGGCTCGAGTTCTGGCTCGGCCTCGCGCTGCAAACGGCCGTCAACGCGCTGCTGGCGCCCGGGGCCTGCGCGCTGGCGGAGGCCATCGCCTCCGCCACGGGAGATGTGGACCCGACACGTCGCGGTGTTGCCTATGTAGGCTCGGCGGCGTGGGCCGCGGGCCGGCGCTGAAGGGCGGCCGAGCGCCATGCTCGATCGCGTGACCGCCGGCAAGGAGGTCGTGAACGAAGGGAGCCTCTGGCTCCTCGGTTTCCTGGTCTTCGGCGTCTTCGCCATCTTTCTCGGACGGCTTGCGCAGCTCCAGCTGATCCAGGGCGCGGAGCTCCGCAGCAAATCCGAGCAGAACTCGATCCGCACCGTACGCCTCGATGCGCCGCGCGGGCGGATTCTCGACCGCGAGGGCCGCGTGCTCGCCAGCACTCGGCCGGCTTTCGATCTCGAGCTGATGCCGAGCGAGGTGCGCGGTTCGGAGATGACCTATCGCGCCCTGGGTCAGCTGCTCGAGGCCGATACCTCACAGCTGCGCGGCCGCGTGGAGCGCCGCCGCGGCCGCGAGCGCTTCCAGCCGCTGCTGGTGCAAGCGGACCTCCCGTTCGAGAGCCTGGCCAGGATCGAGACCCATCGCTATGCGCTTCCGGGCGTGATTACCGAAGTGCGGCCGCGTCGAGAATACGTCGGCGGCGATCTCGCTGCGCACCTGCTCGGAACCCTCGGCGAGGTGCAAGCCGATCAGCTCGAGAAGCCCGAGTTTCGAGACTACCGGCAGGGAGCGATCATCGGCCAGACGGGGCTCGAGGCGGCGCTCGAGCCGTTTCTTCGCGGCTCGGCCGGCGGTCGCAACGTGATCGTCGACGTGGCCGGGCGTGAGGTGGAGCGGCTCGACGAGGTCGATCCCGTGCCCGGCACCGACGTGACGCTCAGCATCGATCTCGATCTGCAGCGCGCGGCGACCGAGGCGTTCCGCTCCGAAAACCCGGAAGAGCCCGACAAGCGCGGCGCCCTCATCGCTCTCGATCCGCGCACGGGCGACGTGCTGGCGCTGGTTTCCCGGCCAGCCTTCGATCCGAATTCGTTTGCCGGTGGCGTCGACGCCGAGACCTGGCGCGCGCTCACGAAGGACGAGTACAAGCCGCTCCAGAACCGCGCCGTGGCCGGGCAATATCCTCCCGGCTCGACTTACAAGGTCTTCCTCGCGGCGGCAGGACTCGAGACGGGCCTCATCACGCCGACGAGCCGCATCTTCTGTCCCGGCTCCTTCTGGTACGGCAACCGCAGCTTCCGCTGCTGGAAGAAGGAGGGGCACGGATCGGTCGACCTGCATACCTCGCTCGTGCGCTCCTGCGACGTCTACTACTACCAGCTCGGCGTGCGTCTCGGCGTGGACCGCATCGCGACCTTTGCAAAGGCCTTCAACCTGGGGCGGCTCACGGGCATTCCGCTCCCGGACGAGAAGCCGGGGCTGATTCCGAGCAGCGAGTGGAAGCTGCGGCGCTTCAAGGCGCCGTGGTACCCGGGCGAGACTGTCTCGATCTCGATCGGGCAGGGCTACGACCTCACGACGCCGCTGCAGCTCGCGGTGGGCTACGCCGCGATCGCAAACGGCGGCACGCTGTATCAGCCACGCCTCGTGCTGAAGCGAGGCCGGGCCGAGGGTGGGCTCGAGGAGACGAAGCCCAAGGTGACCGGCAACGTGCCCGTGAAGCCCGAGAACCTGGCGCTGATTCGCGCGGCCTTGAACGGCGTCGTAGAGGAGCCGCATGGCACGGGCAGCAAGGCGCGCGTGCCTGGCGTGTCGGTGGCAGGAAAGACCGGCACGGCGCAGGTCATCCGGCTCGAGCACTTCGACGGCGTGAAGGAGAGCAAGGTCCCGATCAAGTATCGCGACCACGCCTGGTTCGTCGCCTTCGCTCCGGCGGAGGACGCGGAGATCGTGGTGGCCGTGATCTCGGAGCACGGTGGGCACGGCGGATCCGCCGCCGCGCCGCTCGCGCAGAAGGTGCTGGCGAAGTATTTCGAGAAGAAGGGCGTCGTGCCGCCGCCGAAGGCCTTCGTGACCGGGCACGCGCCGCGGGAGGAGGAAGAAGATCCTGTGATCGAGGACGTCCCGGATCCGACGGCTGGCGCCGTCGCGCCGCCGGAACAGGCTCCGGCGCCGGAGGCCGCCAGCGGAGGGTCCGATGCCCGCGATTGATCGCCGGCTGCTGCAGCATTTCAACTGGCTGCTGCTGCTGCTGACGGCGACGCTCGTGTCGATCGGGATCGCGAACCTCGTCTCCGCCACCCACGGCACGACGTCGGGAGACTTCTCGCCCGAGGTACGCCGCCAGCTCATCTCCGTGGCCATCGGCGCAGCGGGCCTCGTCGCCGCGCTGCTCTTCGACTACCACCGCCTCGAGCGTCTGGCCATTCCGATCTATGTCGCCACGAACCTGCTGCTGGCTTCGACGCTGGTGCTGGCGCCGATGACGCGTGGCAACAGCGCCTGGCTGACGTTCGGTCCCGTTCGTGTGCAGCCGTCGGAGTTCGCGAAGATTGGCCTCGTGATGGCATTGGCCTGGACCTTCCACCGCCATCCGCCGCAGGAGATCCGCCGGCTGCGCGATCTCTGGCGGCCGGGCCTCGTGATCGCGCTGCCGGTGGGGCTGATCGTGCTGCAGAAGGATATGGGGGTGGCGCTACTCACATTGCTCGTGGGGGCGACCTATCTGCCCTTCGTGCGCGTGCCGTGGAAGGCGTGGGCGGGCGTGGCGCTGGCGGCGGTCGCCGGGCTCGTGGGTCTGTGGTCGTTCGTGTTGGCCGAGTATCAGCGCAAGCGCATCCTCGACTTCCTCGACCCCGGCCGGGATCCGCTGGCCTCGGGCTACCAGGCCATCCAGTCGAAGATCGCGATCGGCTCCGGCGGCCTCCTGGGCAAGGGCTATCTCGAGGGCACGCAGACGCAGCTCCGCTTCCTCCCGACGCAGCACACGGACTTCATCTTCTCCGTGCTGGCCGAAGAATGGGGCTTCGTCGGCAGCGCTGTCGTGCTCGGGCTCTACCTCACGCTCCTGATCTGGGGCCTGGTCGTTGCGCGCCGCTCGAAGGACGGCTTCGGCGCCATGCTGGCCGTCGGCGTGGTGGGCGCGTTCTTCTGGCCCGCCCTCATCAACATCGCCATGGTGCTCGGCCTTGCCCCCGTGATCGGCGTGACCTTCCCGCTGTTCTCGTATGGGGGCTCGTCGCTGGTCGCGAGCCTCATCTGCATCGGGCTGCTGCTGAACGTCTCGATGCGACGATTCATGTTCTAGACTCCCGTCCATGCCGAGCCTGCATCCCGTCCGCCGGCGCGCCGGCGCCTTCTTCGACATGGACAAGACCCTGATCGCCGAAAACTCCGGCACGCTCTACATGAAGTACCGCTACCAGCGCGGAGAGATCACGAACTGGGAGTTGCTGGCGGGGCTCGGCGCCTATCTTCAGTACAAGGCGGGTCTGCTCGACATCCGGGCCTGGACGCGAAACAT
>CAYGXT010000102.1:0-8537 GCA_964353695.1 uncultured Myxococcaceae bacterium | reverse complement strand
CACCGAGAAGCGGCGCAGCGGGCCCCGGCTCAGAAGGCTCGGCCAGCCGAACGCAAGTGGCCGGCGAGCTCTCCGGCGCGCAGGCGCCGGCCTTGAGTGCAGCCGAGGCCGCGCGCTGGCTTCACGCGGTGCAGGACGATCCCGGCCGCGCACTGCGCGAGGCCGCGCGCCAAGCAGGCGGGGACGTGCGCGCAGGCGCGCGGATTTCCGACTGGTGACACGGCTCCCTGTCGCTTGCAGCGTCGCCTCGGTCACGCTGCTCACACTCGCCCTCGCGGCGGGGAGCGAGCCTGCTCCCTGCGTGGTATCCGCAACGGCTCCGGAGCAGGCCTTCGTGGGCGAGCAGATCGTGCTCCGGCTCCGGACCCTGCGCCGTCCGGACGTGTCGGCCGCCACCTGGATCGACGGTCCGGCGTTTCCGGGATTCCGCTCCGATCCGCTCCAGGCCATTTCGGGCGAGACGAGCGTCCATGAGCAGGGCGCGACCTACCTCGTGTTCGAGGAGCGCCGCGCCCTCTTCGCGATCCGCGCCGGCCGGCTCGAGATTCCTGCTGCACGCCTGCGGTGCGTGCTGCACACGCTCCCGGGCCAGGCGCCGCAAGACTTCGTCGCGACGCTCGCGCCACATGTGGTCGAGGCCCGGATGCCGCCGGCGCAGGGGCGGCCCGAGGGGTGGACCGGGCTCGTGGGCAGCGTGCGCATCACGGTCCGCGCCGAGCCGCGCAGCATCGTGCTCGGTCAGAGCCTTCACGTCGAGGTATCCATCGAGGGAGAGGCCGACCTGCGCGACGCGCCCCTGCCGTTCGGCGGCGCGCGCGAGATCGGCGGCGCCGAGGTCTTCGCGGCACGGCCGCTGCTGAGGCTCGATCCGGGAGAGAGGCTGCGGATCCAGCGCCTCCACTCGCTCGAGCTCGTTCCGCGCAAGGCCGGTGTCCTCACACTCCCCGAGATCCGGATCCCCTTCTTCGATCCGCGCGCCCAGCGCTACAAAGTCGCCGTCTCGGCGCCCGTCGAGATCCGGGTGGATCCTCCGGAGGGCGGCTAGACTTCCGGCCCACCGCAAAGCTGATCTCCGAGGAAGAACATGCCCGACTTCGAGTTCCAGAAGATGTTCCCGCTCGGCCCCGACACGACGCCCTACCGCAGCCTTAGCTCAGACTTCGTTTCCAGCGGCAGCTACCGGGGGCATCCGGTGCTCGAGGTCGATCCCACGGCACTCACGCTCCTCGCGAGCCAGGCCATCCGCGACGTCTCGCATCTGTTCCGCCCGGGCCATCTCGCGCAGCTCCGCATGATCCTCGAGGATCCGGAGGCCTCGGACAACGACCGCTTCGTGGCACGCAACATGCTCCAGAACGCCAACGTCTCGGCCGGCATGGTGCTGCCGTCCTGCCAGGATACTGGCACGGCCATCGTCGTCGGAAAGAAGGGGCAGTACGTCTTCACGGGCGGGCACGACGAAGAGGCGCTCGCCCGCGGCATCTTCAAGACCTACACCGAGACGAACCTGCGCTACTCGCAGGTCGCCCCCCTCGACATGTACAACGAGGCGAACACCGGCACGAACCTGCCGGCGCAGATCGATCTGTATGCGGACGACGGCGACGAGTACCACTTCCTCTTCATCACCAAGGGAGGCGGCTCCGCCAACAAGACCACTCTCTACCAGGAGACGAAGGCTCTTCTCAATCCCGAGTCGCTGCTGAAATTCATCGAGCAGAAGATGAAGACGCTCGGCACCTCCGCATGCCCGCCTTACCATCTCGCCTTCGTCATCGGAGGCACCTCCGCCGAGATGACCCTCAAGACCGTGAAGCTCGCGAGCTGCCGCGCCCTCGACTCGCTGCCGTCCAGCGGCAGCAAGCTCGGCCACGCCTTCCGCGACGTCGAGCTCGAGGCGAAGATCCTCGAGCTTTCACGCAAGACCGGCATCGGCGCCCAGTTTGGCGGCAAGTACTTCTGTCACGACGTGCGCGTGATCCGCTTGCCGCGCCACGGCGCCTCCTGCCCCGTAGCCATGGGCGTCTCCTGCTCGGCCGATCGCCAGGCGCTCGGCAAGATCACGCGCGAGGGCGTCTTCCTGGAGCAGCTCGAGACGAACCCCGCACAGTACCTGCCCGAGGCGACCCCGGAGGATCTCGGCGCCCATGTGGTGAAGATCGACCTGCGGCGACCCATGCAGGAGATCCGCGCGCAGCTCTCGCGCCATCCGATCAAGACCCGGCTCTCGCTGACGGGCCCCTTGATCGTCGGGCGCGACATCGCCCACGCAAAGCTCAAGGAGCGCATCGACCGCGGCGAGGGTCTTCCGCAGTACGTGAAGGACCATCCGATCTACTACGCCGGCCCCGCAAAGACGCCCGCGGGCCTCGCCTCGGGCTCCTTCGGCCCCACCACCGCGGGCCGCATGGACTCCTACGTCGATCTCTTCATGCAGCATGGCGGGAGCTTCGTGACCCTTGCCAAGGGCAACCGCTCGAAGGCCGTCACGGACGCCTGCAACCGGCACGGCGGGTTTTATTTGGGCTCCATCGGCGGCCCCGCTGCAATCCTCGCCAAGGAGTGCATCAAGAAGGTCGAGGTGCTCGAGTACGCCGAGCTCGGCATGGAGGCGATCTTTCGGATCGAGGTGGAGAACTTCCCGGCCTTCATCGTGGTCGACGACAAGGGCAACGACTTCTACGGGAATCTCTGATCTGCTCTTCGCTTGCGCTCATAGCCTGTCGAGCTCGCCGGCGCCGGCGAGGCGACTCATCTGCACCTGGATCCAGGTGGCGCGCATCAGGACGTAGGAAGAGGGATTCTCCACGCGCAAGCGTCGGGGGTTCGGGAGCACTGCCGCCAGCAGCGCAGCCTGGCGCCGATCGAGCCGCGCTGCAGGGCGGCCGAAGAACTGCTCCGCAGCCGCGCCGACGCCGAAGACGCCGGGCCCGAGCTCGACCACGTTCAGGTAGACCTCGAGCACGCGACGCTTGGGCCAGAGCAGCTCGATCCAGAGCGTGAACCAGGTCTCGAGCCCCTTGCGCGCCCAGCTGCGCCCCGGCCAGAGGAAGAGGTTCTTCGCGAGCTGCTGGGTGATGGTGCTCCCACCGCGAAGCCTGCTGCTGCTCTCGTTATGCGACCAGGCCTTCCGGATTGCCTCCGGGTCGAAGCCCAGGTGCGAGGCGAAGCGCTGGTCCTCGGAAGCGACGACGGCGAGCTTCGCGGACGCAGAGATCTGCTCCCAGTCCGTCCACGTGTGGCGCAGCGGCGGGACGTCCTCGAAGAGCGAGAGCAGCCGGTAGCGCAGCATGAAGGCGCTGGTGGGCGGATCTGCGAAGCGGAGCAGGAGCACCGGGAGAACGCTCGCCGCCAGCAATGCGAGCACGGCCCGCAGCCACCAGCGCGGCCGTCGCCTGCGCCTGGCCTTGCGCCGGTCAGCGGTAGAGACAGCGATATCGACCCTCCTGCGCCAGCGCGCACGCCGGACCGGGAGGCTGCCACAGGGCGCGGCGGCCGTCCCGCGGCGGGCAGCGTCGGCGCTGTGCAAGAATGCTGCAATGCCCGTTCATCGATCGAGAGGCCGCAGGTCCGCACTCGTGCTCCTGGTCTGGGCCCTGATCGCCCTCGCAGGCTGCCCCCAAGCGACCGAGGCGCAGAGCACAGTCCCGGCAGAGCTCTCGGCCGCGACGCCGGGCGCACCGCAACGCAGGCTTCGCGTCGCGACCTACGAGGACCCTCCCTTCTCCATGAAGGATGCCTCGGGCCAGTGGAGCGGGCTCGTCGTCGAGCTCTGGCAAAAGGTCGCCGAGCGCATGGGCATCGAGTACCAGCTCGTCGGCTACGACCTGCCGGATCAGGCCTACGACCTGCTGAACGCCGGGAAGCTGGACGTGCTCGCGGCGGCGGTCCCGATCACGCTCGACTCCGTCCAGGCGATCGAGTTCAGCAGCCCGTTCCTGTCCAAGGGCTACTCGATCGCCACCGTGCCTCGGAAGAATGCGAAGTGGATCGATGCCCTCGCCGGGCCTCTCTCCCACCGGCTAAAGGACGTGCTGCTCGCGCTGCTGACCCTGTTCGTGGTCGCGTCCGTCGTCATCTGGCGGATCGAGCGGCACCGCAACCCCGCGCACTTCGGCGGCAGCGCGACGAGCGGCATCGGGAACGGCCTGTGGTGGACGGCCACGACCATGACCACCGTGGGCTACGGCGACCGCGCGCCGGTCACGATCGCGGGACGCGTCTTCGCCGTCCTGGTGATGTTTCTCTCCGTCATCCTCGTCTCCGTCTTCACCGGCATCATCGCCTCGCGGCTCACGGTGGTGGAGCTGCAACCGAAGATCGCGGGCCTCGCAGACCTCGCACGCGTTCGCGTAGGCGTCATGCGCGGCTCGCCGATGAACGAGTTCCTGAGCCAACGATCCATCCCCTACACCAGGTTCCCGGACATCGAGCGTGGCGTGAGCAGCCTCCTCGAAGGGAACCTGGATGCGATCCTCGGCGGAGAGGCCGAGCTCCGCTATCTGGCCGACACGCGCTACGAGAGCCGGCTCGTGGTGGTGCCCGGCGTGATCGACCAGGGCTTCGTGGCCTTCGGCCTTCGGACAGGAAGCCCGCTCCGCCGCGACATCAACGCGGCGCTGCTCCGCGTGCTCGAGAGCGATGAGTGGCCCCGGCTGCGGCAGGAGTACCTGCAGCGCTAGATTCTCGTCGAGCGAGCGGCCGCGTCAGTCCAGACCACCCGGTAGCAGCCGGGGCCGCACGGGCTCGGGCTGCGCGATCTCGCGACCGCCGCCCGCCAGCAACACGCGGCGGTAGATCTCGACGCCGAGAGCGAGATCTGCCAGCCCGCTGCCCATCGCTTTGAAGAGCGTGAGCCTGGCGCCGGCCGCTCTCAGTCGCTTCCCTGCCACGACCTGTGCCAGCGTCTCCACGCCCTGCCACGACTCGTCGGCGGTTCCGTAGAAGTCTGCGAGCTCTCGCGACAGGCGCCGCGCCGCCGGCAGATCGTCCACTACCACGCGCTCCGCGCTCTCCAGCACGTCGCGCGAGAGCTCGGCCCGCTCCGGCGTGATGGCGCCGAAGGCATTGACGTGCGCGCCCCGCGCGAGCATGCCGGCCTCGAGAAAGGGCGCCGTCGCTCGCGTCGCAAGGGTGACGATCGGCGCGCCGTCGAGAGCCTCGCCGAGCGAGGACGCCTCGACCGCATCACGCACGAGCTCGGAGCGAAGCTGCGCGACCAATGCCTTTCGATGGGCGGGATTCGGACTGAACACGCGAACGCGGCGAAGGCGCCGCACGTGGGCGATGGCTGCCACCTGCGCGAAAGCTTGATGGCCCGAGCCGATCAGCGCGAGATCTGCAGCGTCGGGCGCCGCGAGCCAGCGAGTGGCGATCGCGGAGACCGCCGCCGCGCACAGCTGGCCCAGAGCGCAGGCCTCGACGATGCAGCGCAGCGCGCCGGTCTCAGAATCGAAGAGCACCAGCAGCGGTGTCGTTCCACCGGCCGTTGCGGCCCACGTTCTCGTGCCGGCGAATCCAGACGGCGCTGAGACTGCGCCGAGAGCATGGAGGCTTCCTCCCTGCCAGGAGACGTGGCTCCGCTCCAGGACTGAGACCTCGCCGCGAGCCTGTGCCGCGAAGCCCTGCTGCACGATGTCGATCGCCTCGGCGAGCGAGACGTTCGCAGCCACCTGCTCCTCGTCGATCCAAAGCGCCTCGTTCACCCTTCCCTCCCCGGCGATCCTGAGCCGCTCAGCGCGGTTGAAGCAGGATCGGCACTGCGTGATCCCGCGAGAAGAAGAATCCGATGAAGCGATCGGCCCAGCCATACTTCTCGGCCATGAGCGTGTTGATCCGCTCCCTGGCCTCGGGCGTGGGAATGCCTCGGACAGCCAGCGTTCGATCTCCCCGCATGATCTCGATATCCGGCTCCACCTGGAGCCGCAGGAGCCAAGCGGCTCCGGGCTGGCCCGCGCGGATCCACGCATTGCCGATGTCGTCCACCACCCAGAGGCGCGTTTCCTGCGGCTTCTCCGCGTCGTCCAGGGTGCGAACCACCACGACCTCGCCGCTCTCGGCGGCGTACCCCTGGATCGCAAACCAGAGCAGTCCAAGACCGAGGAGGATCCCGAGAACGAGCGCGATTCTTCGCATCGAGCCTTCCCCTTTTCCGCTCGCAGCAACAAGCGCGGCCCGAGCATCCTACCCCGCCCGCGGCGTCTACACCCCCTCGAAGGCCGCTGATCAGGGCACGAGACCCTTCGGTCGTGGCAGCTATCATAGGTCCCGGCGGGCCCGGGGGGCGGGCCTTCGCCGGACGGAGCGCAAGCCATGATCCGCGCCGAGCTCAAGGGCCACTACCGGGTGGACGCGCGCTATCCCGCCGCAATCGTCAATATCACCAACCGCTGCAACCTCAGCTGCCGGCACTGCTTCGTCTACCGCGACGCCAATCCGAACGAGACCCCCGAGTCGATCCACGACGAGCTGGGCGACGCAGACATTCTCGAGACCCTCACGGCCCTGCGGGACAGGCACGGCATCCTCTCCATGCTCTGGATGGGAGGTGAGCCGCTGCTCAAGCCCCGGCTGCTGGCCGAGGGCATCCCCCTCTTCGCCCGCAACACGATCACCACGAACGGAACGGCGCCGCTCATCGATTTCGGCCCCGGCGTGCTCTACGTCGTCAGCCTCGACGGCCCCGAAGACCTGAACGATGCCATCCGCGGGGAGGGCGTCTTTCGCCGCGTGGTGCGCAACCTCGCGCGGATTCCCGAGGGCTTCTCGTCGCCGGTGCAGGTGCAATGCGTCGTCACGAAACGCAACGAGAAGCGTCTCGAGGAGCTGGTCGAGGCGCTCCGGGAGGCGCGCGTCGGCTGGATGACGTTCTCGTTCTACGTGCCGCGCGCGGACGACACCGGCGCCGACGTCTGGGAGACGAATGAGGAGCGCGCCTTCGCGGTGCGCGAGGTGCAGCGCCTCAAGGCGAAGTACCCGGGCTTCGTCCGCAACACGACGCGCAGCCTCGAGCTGATGCTCCCGCCCCATGCCGAGCGCGTGACGGCGGCCTGCCCCGCACGGGACAACATTCTCCCGCTCTATCTCGAGGGCGACCACTTCACGACGCCGTTCTGCTGCTACGGCAACGACGTCGACTGCACGCGCTGCGGAGCCTGGGTTGTGTTCCACCTCGCCGCACGCATGGAAGGCACGGCGGCGCAGGACTGAACGGCAGACGCGGTTGGAATGCCGCTTCGCCGAGGGGACCCTCTGGCTGACGCAAGCGTTGATCGCGGAGCTGTTCCGGAAGGATGTGCGGACGATCAACGAGCACCTGCAGAACATCTACGTTGAGGGCGAACTCGATCCAGGGGGAACTATCCGGAAATTCCGGATCGTTCGCCGGGAGGGCGCGCGCGAGGTCGCGCGGGAGATCGAGCACTACAACCTCGACGCCATCCTGGCGGTGGGATACCGGGTGCGTTCGGAGCGGGGCACGCAGTTCCGCCGGTGGGCGACCGAGCGGCTGCGGGAGTATCTGGTCAAGGGCTTCGCTGAGTCGACACCATCGCCACCGGTCTACGCGCGAAGAGGCGGTCCCTCGCCACGCCGCGCATGCCACACTGCAAGCACTCTTACTTCGTCGGCGCGCGGAACGTAGTAGACGTGATAGCGACTGCCGTTGAGCAGGACCCGACGCGTATCTGGAATCGGGGAATGTCGATGCAGGCGGCCGATATTGGGTGCATTGCCGATGATGTCGAACGATGCAGCGAGTTCGTCGGCGAACAAGTTTGGTGACGCGGGACGATTCCTCCGCCACCAACTGTCCACTTCACGGATCTGAGCGTCTGCTTCAGGAGTAGTCTGGACCGGCAGGCTCACCGGCGCTTGTGCAGCTCGTCCAGAATCGCAGCCGCTGGGCGAAGCCGACCCGCCTCAGCCGATTTCCAGGACGCCGATAGCGCTTCGTGCAGGGCGCGGCGCTCGTCGTCGGTAAGGTCATCCCCTTCGTCGTCGGCCACCAGGTCGACAACCGTTCCCTCGGGCAGGGTTGTCGGCTCGTCGAGGACCAACCGTCCCTTTTCGACATGGGCTCGGAGAGGGCTCATTTCGCTACTGTAAGGGCTTCCGAGCGGCCCATCAAGACTGAAGCCCAGCCGAGCACTCCTGAGCGCTCTCGGCCGCCACCGCCTCCATGATCTCGAAGCGGTTGATCTGGTTCGTACCCTCGTAGATCTGCGTGAGCTTCGCATCGCGCAGCAGCTTCTCGACGCCGTACTCCTGCATGTAGCCGTAGCCACCGAAGATCTGGATGGCGTCCAGCGAGTTGGCCACCGCCGCGTCCGAGGCGAAGACCTTTGCGATGGACGAGAGCTTGAGCGAGGGCTTGCCTGCCGCGAGCGAGCCGGCTGCGTTCCACACCAACGCTCGTGCCGCCTCGACGCGGATCGCCATGTCGGCGAGCATCAGCTCCACCGCCTGATGGCGCACGATCGGCCCTCCGCCCTGCACGCGGCCCTGCGCGTACTCGAGAGATCTCTCGTAGGCAGCGC
>CAYGXT010000101.1:0-8582 GCA_964353695.1 uncultured Myxococcaceae bacterium | reverse complement strand
CGAGGTGCCGATCATGTCCGCGATCTGCTGGTGCGTGAGCGGAGGCGTCGTGCGCAGGCCCTCGCGCGGCGACGGATCCTGGGCGAGGCGCACGAAGATCCCCTTGGCCCTCTCCTTCACGCGCTGGAAGGAGAGCGAGCTCGCCTGCTCGTCCATGTCGCGCAGTCGTCGCGTGAGCTCCTGGATCACCGCCATCGCGAGGTCGGGACTCTTGCGCAGCAGGCTCAAAAAGTCCGCGCGAGAGAGCGCGAGCAGACGCACGGGCTTGAGAGTCTTCACGGAAGCGATGCGCGGCGCGCGATCGAGCAGCGCCATCTCGCCGAAGAATCCGCCCTCCTCGATGAAGCCGAGGATCTTCTCGCGGCCTTCGTCGGCGAGCTTCGTGACCTTCACACGGCCCTCGCGCAGCACGTACATGTAGTCGCCGGGAAGGCCTTCTTCGACGATGGTCGTGTTGCGCGCGAAGCGCCGCTCGATCAGGTACGAGCTCACCAGCTCGAGGTCTGCATCGATCGCCTGCGAGAAGAGCGGGATGGCCCGCAGCGACTCGAGCGCCTCTCGGCTCCGGCCTGACGCTGCCATGGCTCGCCTCCGCCTAGGTCAGATCCTCGCGCCCTCGCGCTCGAAGCGCCTCCACCAGCCTTCGAAGATCTCCGCTCCGCGACAGTCGCGCCACCAGCAGCGCGTCGCCAGCATCGACCACGACGAGCCCCTCGACCCCGAAGAGGGCGATCAGCCGCTTTTCGCTCCAGACCAGGTTGCCCTCGCTCTCTTCGAAGAGGGCCGGGTTGCCGAGCCCCACGTTCCCGCCGGCGGCAAGGCCGAGCTCGCAGGCCAGCGACGCCCAGGTGCCGACGTCGCTCCAGCGCAGCGAAACCGGCAGCGTCCAAACCCGCCGGCTCTTCTCCATCACCGCTACGTCGATCGCCTTCGAAGGCGCCTTCCGATACGCAGCCGCCAGCACGCGAGGCGGCGGCATCCCGCGTTTGGCCGCCCGCAGCGGCGCCAGCGCAGCCGCCACGTCCGGAGCGCAGGCCTCGATCTCCTCGAGGATGGCCCGGGCCGTCCAGATGAAAATGCCGGCGTTCCAGAGAAAGCCTCCCTGGCGCAGGAAACGACGAGCCCGCCCCAAGTCAGGCTTTTCGACGAAACGCCGCACGCGGTGAAGACCGGGGAAACCCGGACCCGCCACCGGGCCAAGCTGGATGTAGCCATAGCCCGTGTCGGGCCGCGTGGGCCGGATGCCGAGTGTCACGAGGACGCCCGCCTTCGCCGCTGCCGCTGCCCCGCGCAGGCAGGCACGGGCGAAGGCCGCGGCATCGGGCACGCGATGATCGGCTGCCAGGGTCACGAGGACGGCCTCGGGATCGATGGCCGATATCCGCGCGGCCGCCCAGCCGACGGCCATGGCGGTGTTCCGGCGCATCGGCTCCACGAGCACGCGCGAGGCCGGCAGCGCCGCATGCCGCCGCAGGGCCGCCGCGTGCTCGCGCCCGCAGACGATCCAGATGCGATCCGGCGCCGTGATTTGGCGCGCACGCTCGAGCGTCGCCTCGAGCAGGCTCTTGCCGTCCACGACCTCGAGAAACGGCTTCGGGCGCTGCCTGCGCGAACGGGGCCAGAATCGTTCGCCCGCGCCCCCGGCCAGCACGACGACGTGGACCCGCTCGCGAACCCCGCGCCGCGCTGTGCTTAGCGCCCCACGCACGCGTATCGGAAGCCCGCCGCGCGCATGGCAGACGGCTCGTAGATGTTTCGCAGGTCCACCACGACTGGCTGGCTCATGCAGCTCTTCACGCGCTCGAGATCGAGCATGCGGAACTGGTTCCACTCGGTGATGATCACGAGGGCGTCTGCCCCCTGGCAGGCTTCGTACTCGCCCGCACAGAGCCTGACCTCGGGCAGGATCTTGCCCATATGCTCCATCGCGGCGGGATCGTACGCCTGCACCTGCGCCCCTTGATCGATCAGCGCGCGCAGGATGTCGACGGACGGGGCGTCGCGCATGTCGTCCGTCTCGGGTTTGAACGAGAGACCGAGCACGGCGATGAGCTTGCCTTTCACGACGCCGTCCAGGGTCTCGACGATCTTCGTCACCATGCGCAGGCGCTGCTGGTCGTTCACGTGGATCACGGCTTCCACGATCTCGAGCGGGCTCCCGAGCTCGCGGGCGAAGTGCGCGGCGGAGCTGGTGTCCTTGGGGAAGCACGACCCGCCGTAGCCCGGACCCGGGTGCAGGAACTTCTGCCCGATGCGGCCGTCGAGCCCGATGCTGCGCGCGAGTACGTGGACGTCGCCGCCGATCTTCTCGCATAGGTTCGCAAGCTCGTTGATGTAGGAGACCTTCATGGCGAGGAAGGCATTGGCGGCGTACTTGGCGAGCTCCGCCGTCGCGATATTCGCCACCACGAACGGCGTCTCGATCAGATACAGCGGGCGGTAGAGATCCTTGAGGATCGCCAGGGCCTCGTCGTCCTCGGCGCCGATCACCACGCGGTCGGGCTTCATGAAGTCCTGGATCGCCGCGCCCTCGCGCAGAAATTCCGGGTTCGAGGCGACGCTGAAGCGCACCTTCTTCTTCGCCTTGCCGAGCTCGTCCTCGATCCAGCCCTTGACCTTCGCCGAGGTGCCGACGGGCACCGTGCTCTTGGTGACGATCACCTTGTAGCCATCCATGGCGCGGCCGATCTCGCGCGCCACCGCCTCGACGTACGACAAGTCCGTGCTGCCATCCTCGAGCGGCGGAGTGCCGACGGCAATGAAGATCACGAGCGAGTCGCGGATCGCCCGCGCTGTATCCGTCGTGAAGGAGAGCCGTCCGGCGCTGGAGTTGCGAGCCACCAGCGTGTCGAGGCCGGGCTCGTAGATCGGGATCTGACCCTTCTCGAGGGCCGCGATCTTCCGCTCGTTGTTGTCGGCGCATACGACGCGCACGCCGAACTCGGCGAAGCAGGCTCCCGTGACCAGACCCACGTACCCCGTACCGACGACACAGACGTTCATCGCTTCTCCGACCTCGACCCATCGGGCTGCATGCTCTCGAGAATCCGCTCCAGGCCCTGCCGAAGGCTCGTCCCCGGGACGTAGCCCAGCAGGTCGCCCGCCCGATCGAGTGCCGCAAGGCTGTCCCGCACGTCTCCGACACGCGCCGGCTCGTGGATCGCCAGCAGCTTCGTGCCCGTGATCTGCCGGATGGTCTCCAGCAGCAGGTTGAGGCTGGTACGCGCCCCACCCCCCACGTTCATGACGTGGCCCGAAGCCCGCTTCGCATCGGCCGCCAGCAGGTTGGCTTGCACGGCGTCACCCACGAAGGTGAAGTCGCGGGTCTGCTCGCCGTCCCCATAGATACGGGGTGACTCGCCCCGCAGGCAGGCCCGGAGAAAGCGAGGAATCACGGCCGCGTACTCGCTGTCCGGGTTCTGGCGCGGCCCATAGATGTTGAAGTAGCGCAGCGCCACCGTCTCGAGACCGTAGAGGTTCGCGTAGAGGCGGCAATAGACCTCGCCCACATACTTCTGAAGAGCGTAGGGCGACATGGGGTTCGCCGGCATGCTCTCGATCTTGGGGAGCGTCGGCGTATCGCCGTAGGCCGAGGACGAGGCCGCATACACGACGCGGCGAACGCCGCCCTGCCGGGCCTGCTCCAGCACGTTGAGCGTCCCGTTCACGTTGACGTCGTTGGTGCGCACGGGCTCCTCGACGCTGCGGGGCACCGAGGGTACGGCCGCCTCGTGGAAGACGACCTCCACGCCTTCCACCGCGCGAGCCACCAGCGCCACGTCGCGGATATCTCCCTTCAGCAGCTCGATCTGCGAAGCGACGCTCGCGAGATTCTCCGCGCGCCCGGTCGAGAAGTCGTCGAGAACGCGGACCTCCCAGCCTTCCCGCAGCAAACGCTCGACGATGTGGCCGCCGATGAAGCCCGCACCGCCCGTCACCAGCGCCCGGCGTGCGCGACTCATCGCGGGCCCCGGAGCCACTGCGCGAAGCTGGCGATGCCCGCCTCGAAGGACGTCGAAGGCGCGTAGCCCAGCGCGGCGCGCGCAGCGGAGATATCGGCCCAGGTGCGCGAGACATCGCCCGTCTGCCGCGGAAGAAATTCAATCTTGGCGCGGACGCCGAGCTCGCTCTCGAGCGCACGCACCACCTCGAGCACCGACACCGTGCGTCCTCCCCCGAAGTTGAGAATCGAGAACCCCAGATCCGTATCGAGTGCCGCCACCAGCCCGCACACGAGATCCTCGACGAAGGTGAAATCACGCACAGCGGAGCCGTCGCCAAAGACGGGAATCGGCTCGCCCCGCAGCATGCGGTCTGCGAATTTTCGGATCGCCAGATCGGGCCTCTGACGAGGACCGTAGGCCGTGAAGATGCGCGCGCACGTGACGCTGATGCCGCGCGTGTAGTGGAAGCTGTGCGCGATGAGCTCGCAGGCCCGCTTGGTCGCAGCGTAGGGCGAGATCGGTCTCTCGACGGGATCGGTCTCGCGGAAGGGCCCCTGCTCGCGCTCGCCGTAGACCGACGAGGAAGAGGCAAAGACCATGCGCCCGATGCCGTAGCGCACGGCCTGCTCCAGCATCACCGCCGTCCCGTTGACGTTCACGTCAGCGTACACGGCCGGCCGCTCGAGGCTCGGGCGCACGCCAGCCAGGCCGGCCAGATGGACGACGGCGTCGAACTTCGTCTCGTCGAAGAGCTTGCCCACCCGCTGCGCGTCGCGGATGTCGCCGCGGACCAGCCGGAATGCGGGGTTCTCCAGCGCCTGCTCGAGGTTCCGAAGCTTCGATTCTTCGGCGTAGAATTCGTCGAAGGAGTCGAGCCCGACGACCTCGCGGCCCTGCGCGAGAAGGGCATCGGTGAGCGTCGAGCCGATGAATCCCGCCGCGCCGGTCACGAGAATGCGCTGCGGCCGGCTCATCGCGCTCCGGGCCCCCAGCGCCGGCGTCCACTGTCGCGCTCCTGCGCCTCGAGGTCTGCGTCGACCATCATGCGAGCCAGCTCTTCGAGCGAGGTCTGCGAGCTCCAGCCGAGCTGCTCCCGGGCCTTGGCCGGATCTGCGAGAAGGGTATCCACCTCGGCCGGGCGCAGGCGCTTCGGGTCGAGCCGCACGAAGTCGTCTGCGTCGAGACCAACGTGGTCGAAGCAGAGCCGAGCGAAGTCGCCGACCGAGTGCTGGCGGCCCGTCCCAATCACGAAGTCACCGGGCTCGGGCTGCTGCAGCATGGCCCACATCGCCTCGACGTAATCCCCCGCGAAGCCCCAGTCGCGCCGTGCCTCGAGGTTGCCGATCGGCAGCTCGCCCGCGAGGCCGAGCTTGATCTTCGCGACCCCCTCGCTGATGTGACGCGTCACGAACTCGCGGCCGCGCCGCGGCGATTCGTGATTGAACAAAATCCCCGAGACGGCGTAGAGGCCGAAGCTCTCGCGGTAATTGACGGTGATCCAATGACCGTAGGCCTTCGCCACCCCGTAGGGGCTGCGCGGATGGAACGGCGTCGTCTCGTTCTGCGGCGTCTCGCGCACCATGCCGAACATCTCCGAGCTCGAGGCCTGGTAGAAGCGGATGCTCGGATCCACCAGCCGCACGGCTTCGAGCAGCCGCGTCACTCCGAGCGCCGTGAACTCGCCCGTGAGCGAAGGCTGGCTCCAGGACGTCGGCACGAAGGACTGCGCCGCCAGGTTGTAGAGCTCGGTCGGACGCACGTCCTGAAGCAGTCGAACCAGCGAGGTCTGGTCGAGCAGGTCGCCCTGGTGTAGCTCGAGCCTGTCCGTCAAGTGTGCGATGCGCTCATGGCATTCCGTGCTCGAGCGGCGCACCATGCCGTGGACGGTGTAGCCCTTCGCGAGCAGAAACTCCGCCAGGTACGAGCCGTCCTGCCCGGTGATCCCGGTGATGACCGCCCGTTGGCTGCTCACTGGCTCTCGCCGTCCGCGAAGAATCCGAGATTCCGGAGCAGCCGGAACGTGAGCGCCAGCACGGCGATCAGGAAGCCGATGGCGGCGTAGCCCTGGAGCTTCGTAAACGAGAGCGCGATCACGCAGAAGCAGGCCGTGAGGAAGTAGAGCGAGAGCACCGCAGCCCGTTGCGAGCCCTCGGACTCGAGCAGTTTGTGGTGGATGTGCAAGCGGTCGGCCTGCATCACTTTGGTGTGGCCGCGCAGCCGCCGGAGCACCGAGAGCCCGACGTCCATGATCGGCACGGCCAGCGCGAGCAGCGGCACCACGAAGGTCAGGACCGAGCCCTGCCGGTAGCCCTCGATCGCCAGCAGCGAGAGCACGTAGCCGATGAAGAGTGCGCCGGTGTCGCCGAGGAAGATCCGCGCCGGCGAGAAGTTGCGGGGGAGGAAGCCCAGCAGCGAGCCGACGAAGGCCATGCCGACGACCACGCCCAACTCGGCGCCGCCTTGCCAGCAGATGATCGTGAGCGTGCTCCCGATGATCGCGGCCACGCCCGTAGCCAGGCCGTCGAGTCCGTCGAGAAGGTTGAGCGCATTCGTGATGCCGACGATCCAGAACATGCTGACCAGCGTCATCAGCCAGGACGGCAGCATCCAAGCGGTCCGCGTCACAGGGTCCGCAATGTGCTCGATCCGGAAGCCGTAGAAGACGGCAACCGCGGCAGCCAGCACCTGGACGATCAGCTTCGTCCAGGGACCGAGCGTGTAGCGGTCGTCGAAGGCCCCGACGCTGAGGATCAGCAGCCCCCCCAGCAGCAGCCCTTCGAGGTGCCCGCGATACGGTTCTCCCTCGGTGAAGAAAACCACGGCGACCGCGATGCCCACGAAGAAGCCAAGCGCCACGGCAAAGCCGCCGAGCAGCGGGATGTTCGCCCGCCGATTGACCTTTCGCTCATTCGGGCGGTCGACCACCGCGAACGCGCGCGCAAGACGCGACACCAGCGGCGTTGCCGCGTAGGCGACGCCGAAGGCCACGAGCAGCGCAATCGCGATGGCGAGGAGACTCATTCCTCTTTCGGGAGCAGCGTAGCCGACTAACAGTTCAGCCGACTAACGGTAGCTGTAATAGGCCTGATCGACGGCGGAGCCGTTCAGCACCACGCCGAGAACACGCCGCCGATCGAGGAGATCGAGGGTCGTCTGCACGTCGCTCTCCGGCGTCGCATCGGCCCGAACCACCAGGATCACGCCGTCGGTGAGCTCGCTGATGGTCTTGGCGTCCGGCAGCGAGAGCGCTGCCGGCGTGTCGAGAATCACCATGTCGTAGCGGCCCGCCAGCTCTTCGATCAGGGTCTTCATCTTCGCCGAAGCGAGCAGCTCCGACGGGTTCGGCGGCATGGCGTGTACCGGCAGCACCTCGAGTGCGCCTCCCTCGAAGGAGGGCCCCGTAACCTTGTAGATCGCCTGCTCGAGGGTCGCCTGGCCGAGCAGGACCTCCGCAAGACCGGCCGTCGGCGTGATGCCGAGGGTTCGGTGGATCTTCGGTTTGCGCAGATCGCAATCCACGAGCAGCACGCGCCGGTCGAGGTGCATCTCGCTCACGATCGCGAGATTGATCGCCGCCGAGGTCTTCCCCTCGCCGGGCAGTGCGCTCACGACGGCGAGCGTGCGCATCGGCCGCTGGGCCGCCAGCGACGCGAGACGCGCGCGTAGCGTGCGGTACTGCTCTACGACGAACGAGTCCGGCTGCAGCAGCGCGATGCGTCGCTTGTTCGCCGAGGTCGCATCCTCCTCCTGCAGCACGGCCGTGCGCTGGAGCCAATGCTTCCAGAAGGGCACTCGATGCGCCTTCTCCACCTCGGCGGCGGGCGCCCAATCGGCTGCCGGCGCCGCCGCGACCCCGCCCGGGGCCATGCGGCTGCGGCTCTCCTCCGCCTTGCGCATCGCGTCGTACACCTTGCCCATCGCTTCCCCTTTCCTTCCGCTAGCGGAAGAGGCCGAGCAGACCTCGCCGATGCTTCGGCAGCGCCCCGGCTGCCTCCGCCACCGGCGAGCCGGATTCCGTGACCGACGGCAGCGCCAGATCCTGCGCGGCCTCGCGCACTTGCGCGCTGCCGACTACGGGAAGCTCCCGTGAGTAGCCGAGCAGCAGTGCAGAGTCGCAGACGATGTTGAGCAGTCGTGGGATGCCCTGCGTCACGTCGAAAATCTCGTGCAGCGCGCCGCGGTCGAAGAGACCCTTCCCCGTGTATCCCGCCAATCGCAGGCGCTCCTCCACGTAGGCGGCCGTCTCCTTCTCGTCGAAGGGGCGCAGGTGGTGACGCAGCACGATGCGCTGGCGGAGCTGCCGCAGATCCGGGCGCGCGAGCATCTGGTTCAGCTCCGGCTGGCCCACCAGCATGATCTGGATCAGCTTCGAGGTCGGCGTCTCGAGGTTCGAGAGCAGACGGATCTCTTCCAGCATCTCGGCCGAGAGAGTCTGCGCCTCGTCCACGATCAGCAGCGTCGGCAGGCCCTGCTCGAGCCGGGCGATCAGGAACCGGTTCAGCGCCAGCAGATACTCCGCCTTGCTGCTGCACTTCTCCTCGATGCCGTACTCGTCGAAGAGGACGCGGAAGAAGTCGAGCACCTCGAGTCGCGGGTTGAATAGGAAGGCCGCGGTCGTGGTGGAGTCGAGCTGCGCCA
>CAYGXT010000100.1:0-8625 GCA_964353695.1 uncultured Myxococcaceae bacterium | reverse complement strand
CCAATCTCTCGGGAGGCCTCAAGGCCCGGGGCCATCCGGTGGGAGGGACGGGACGGTGTCAGATCGCCGAGAACTACCCCCAGATCACGAGCCGCTTCCCGAATCCGAAGGCCCAGGTAGGCGGCGCGAAGGTCGGCATCGCGCACTCGATTGGCGGGCCTGGCAACAACGTCTACGTCACGATCCTCGAGGCCGCGGACAGCCGGCGCCGGCGCCAGCCCGTGCCCCAGCCCCGGCTCACCTTCGAGGCGATCGATCAGCGCCGCGAGCCGGCGCCCGCAAGCCTGCATGGCGCGCGCGGAGTGGTCGAGGCCGCGACCAGCATCTACGTCACGGCGGGCGGCGACCCCGGCCCCGTCCACGTGGCGCTCCTGAAGATCGATGGACGCCGCGTCTTCGCCCGCCTCGAGAACCCGCTGCGCGAAGGTGAGCGCATCGAAGAGCTGCTGGCCGGCGAGACCGTGCAGCTTCTCGTGAAGGGCGACGGCGACAACTATTTCAAGCTGCAGCAGCGCGGCACGGGCTTCACGCTCGCGCGCATCGTACAGTCGATCCGCCGGCGTGTTGGACGCAGTGGCACTGAGCCAATACCGGCGCAGGAACCAGACTGAAACCGGAGAAGCCATGCGTCCGAGATCGATCCTGCCCCTCGACAAGATCTGGCTCTCGGATCCCCAATTCTGGCTGCGGCCGCTGGAGGGGCGTGAGGGCGCCTTCGTAACGCTGCGCAGGGACAGGCCAGTCTCCTTTCACGAGGAGTTCGACACGGGCTTCTTCCCGCAGGGCCCCGGCTACTGGGCGCTTACGAAGCACGCCGACATCCTGCTGGCGAGCCGGCAGCCCGAGCTCTTCTGCTCCGGTCGGGGCTCGAACATCGGCGACTTGCCCGAGCCCTTCCTTGAGTTCTTCGGCTCGATGATCAACATGGACGACCCACGCCACGCGAGGATGCGCCGCATCGTCTCGCGAGGCTTTACGCCGCGCATGATCCAGCGCGCAGAAGACCAGGTGCAGCACGTCGCGACCGCGATCATCGACCGCGTGTCCGCGATGGGAAGCTGCGACTTCGTCACCGAGATCGCCGCGGCGCTCCCGCTCGAGATCATCTGCAACATGATGGGCATTCCAAAGAGCGAGGAGAAGTTCGTCTTCGAGCGCACGAACACGATCCTTGGAGCGGGCGACCCCGAGTATACGAGCGATCCGGCGCAGATCGTGCCCAGCCTGCTGCGGGCCGGCGCCGAACTCTCCCAGCTGGTGCAGGACCTCGGACGCCACCGCATGAAGCATCCGACGGATGATCTCACCTCGGCGCTGGTCAATGCCGAGGTCGACGGCGAGCGCCTCTCGGATCAGGAGCTCGGATCCTTCTTCGTGCTGCTGGTCGTCGCAGGGAACGAGACCACGCGCAACGCCATCAGCCACGGGCTACTGGCCCTCTGCGACCATCCGGAGCAGAGGGCGATCTGGCAGTCGGATTTCGAAGCGGTGGCAGCGACGGCCGTGGACGAGATCGTGCGTTGGGCTACGCCCGTGATCCACTTCCGGCGCACTGCCACGCAGGACACCGAGATCCGCGGGCAGCGCATCCGGGCGGGCGAGAAGGTCGTGCTCTGGTATTGCTCGGCGAACCGCGACGAGGAAGTGTTTGACGCACCCTACAAATTCGACGTGCGTCGCACGCCGAATCTGCACGTGGGCTTCGGCGGCCCCGGGCCCCACTTCTGCATGGGCGCCCATCTTGCCCGTCGCGAGATCACGGTGATGTTCCGCGAACTCTTCCAGCGTCTCCCGGACATCCACGTCACCGGCAAGCCGGATCGGCTGGCATCATTCTTCATCAACGGCATCAAGCACCTGCCCTGCGAGTTCAAGCCGCGCGCGTAGGCACTCCGGCAGCGGGCGCCGCGCGCCCCTGCCGACGCGGGTTGTGGTTCGACTACACGGTTTCATTGATCGACGGCAATCCGGCTAGCGCCATCGCGAGTTCGCCCTCGTCGTAGGTGAGGTCTCGCAGCTTACCGCCGAAGTAATCGATGTAGGCCTGCATGTCGAAGTGCCCGTGGCCGCAGAGGTTGAACAGGATCGACCGCGACACGCCTTCCTCGCGGCACTTGACCGCTTCGTCGATCGCGCCCTTGATCGCGTGATTGGCCTCCGGCGCCGGCACGATGCCCTCGGCACGCGCGAACTGCACACCGGCTTCGAAGACGCTGGTCTGGTGGTAGGCGCGCGCGGTGATCAGTCCCAGCTCCTGCAGGTGCGAAACCAGGGCCGCCATTCCGTGATAGCGCAAGCCCCCGGCGTGGAAGCCCGGCGGCGTGAAGCTCGAACCCAGCGTGTGCATCTTGGTGAGCGGCGTCAAATGCGCGGTGTCGCCAAAGTCGTAGGCGTAGCGGCCGCGGGTCAGGCTGGGACAGGCCGCAGGTTCGATCGCGACGACGTGCACTTTCCTGCCACCGCGGAGTTGCGCGCCGATGAACGGAAACGCGATGCCGGCGAAGTTGGAACCCCCACCCGTGCAGCCAACGATCACGTTGGGATAGTCATTCGCCATTTCCATCTGCGCCATCGCCTCGATGCCGATCACCGTCTGATGGAGCAGCACGTGATTGAGCACGCTGCCGAGAGCGTACTTGGTGTCGTCGCGCTGCGCGGCGACCTCGACGGCTTCGGAGATCGCGATCCCGAGACTTCCCGGATGATCGGGACGCTGCGCAAGGATGCCGCGGCCCGACTGCGTCTCGGCCGACGGCGACGGGATGCAACGCGCGCCGTAGGTCTCCATCAGCGCGCGGCGATAGGGCTTCTGGTCGTAGGAAACGCGGACCATGAACACCTGGACCTCGATGCCGAACAGCGAACCGGCGAAGGCGAGCGAGCTGCCCCACTGGCCGGCGCCGGTTTCGGTGACCAGCTTCTTCACGCCTGCCTGCTGGTTGTAGAACGCCTGCGGCACTGCGGTGTTCGGCTTGTGGCTGCCGGCGGGCGACACGCCTTCGTACTTGTAGTAGATGCGGGCCGGCGTTTGCAGCACCCGCTCGAGCCGCCGCGCACGGTAGAGCGGCGTCACGCGCCATTGTCGATAGATTTCGCGCACGGGTCCGGGGATCTCGATCTCCCGCTCGGTGGAGATCTCCTGCTGGATGAGCTCCATCGGGAACAGTGGCATCAGGTCATCGGGTCCCACCGGTTTGTGCGTTCCCGGATGCAGCACGGCGGGCAGCGGGCGCGGCAGGTCGGCCTGCAGGTTGTACCAGTGCTTTGGGATTCTCGATTCGTCGAGGAGATACTTGATCGTGTCGTTCATTTCGCCTCCTGATGGATGGCGCGCGGTCGCGACGTGGCTGCCCTTACGCTGTTCCCGGTCGTTCGTGATGCTCGTCGGCGGCGGGGTCACGTGCCTGACGCATGCGGGGCCGTCTATTCCGGGGCGGGATACGCGATCAGCAGACGCTCGACGAGCGCCCCATACTCTGCCCGGCGCTTTGGGCCCATGCGTTCGTTCTCAATGCGGTCGAACTCGTCTTTCAGAACCTTCCAGCGCGCCTCGGGGATGGCCTGCATGGCCATCGGATAGAGCATGCCGTCCTCCTTGCCGATGTGGGACGACAAGAGAGAGGCATAGCCCTTCGCGGAGCGGGCGATGTCCTCGAGCGCCGCGGACTCACCCGCTCGGACGCGCTCCAGAGCCGCGGAGAAGGACTTCACGTAAGCGCGTCCCCGTTCATGTTCCATGAGCATCACGCCGACGGGCCCGCCCTCGCGCGGGAAACCGACCTCGCCCATGGCCGGGAAAAGAAAATCCTCCTCCTTCCCGTGGTGGCAAAAGTCGGCGAACGTCTTGATGAAGTCCAACGCGGCGCCAAGATCGGTTTCGGCCACCTGCTTGCCCTCGTCCAAGCACAGACACATGCCATTGAGGACTCTCAACATACGCAGGATGAGCTGATGGTCCTCCATGAGCTCTTTGATCGCCGGTCTCATTGCTTCCTCCTCCACTGGATGGGTAGGAAGATTGTAGTAGTTCCGCTTGCGCGTGCTCGACCCATGGATCACTCTTCGACGGCTCGGGCGAGCGGTACGGCGCGCTGACCCTCCTTCCTCCGGAGCCGGTACTGGAGGAAGAGTGGGTCCCGCTCCTGCTGGGGGACCGGCCAGGTCGCCGCTGCAGTATCCCTCGTCACGCGATGGAGCGGGGACGCCTCGTGCCTCCAGAAGCGCTTCAGCGAATCGATCGCTTCCTGGATCTGCTGCGGCGAACGCCGCGCCGAGGGCTTCTCGACCAGGGCGAGGATCAGCTCTGCGATCGCGGCGCGGCTGCGTCCCCGCCAAAACTCCGAAAGCAGGCCGTGCCAGCGCTCGTCCAGTCGGCGGAATCCGACCACGTGGCTGTAGCGATCGCGTCCCCCCAGGCCCGCCGGACCGTTCAGCTGGGAACGCGGGAGCGGATGTCCGACCCACTCGAGCAGCTTCGTCAACGCGAAGAACGCATCTGCCGTGATCTCCCGGGAACGGTACGCGCCATGAAGAGAGAACTCAGGAAATTTCTCGGGGCTCGTCGTGTAGCAGAAGTAGACGAAGCTCTCTGCAGCGTACATCCCGAGCATTGGATAGAGGAAATGAAACGCACCGGCGACATTCCACCGGGGGCGATGCTGCTGGATCAGCCGTGTCTCGAGTAGACACGCCTCGAGATGGCTCTCGCAGGTATCGAGTTCGATCCGCTCGCCGTCCGCGAGGATCGCGCGCATCTTCGCATGGGCCTTGCAGCGCCGGGCATTGCGATACTGCGAGAGACGCCGCCTGAGACTCTTCGCCTTGCCGACATAGACCAGCGCGCCGTCTGCGGCATATATGCGATAGACGCCCGGCTCGAGCGGGATCGAGGCCGCGAAGCGGGCGCCGAATTTTCTGTCGAAGAGCTTCAGCACGAATCCGCCGCTCGTCGTCCACGGAGTAGACGATCCGGTAGTTACCTCGTCGAACTCAGCTCTGCCGATTCTCGACCGAAGCGCGAGATTGCATCATCAGACGGTACCGAGCCACGATGGGCCAGAGCTGCGCCGCGACAGCTGCACCTTGTTCGGCTGTCTCCCAAGGGATACTCTCGTCGGATTCTCAGCCACGCATGGTCGAGGAACCATCCCCGCATTTCGTCGAGCCTCGCGTTCTCGGCGGCGCGCATTCGCTGATCAGCTCGCGCGTCGATTGCGGTCCCATCCTGCGAACCACGACGCCACACTTCATGTCGCGTCCCGCTCGGGCGCGCCCACGACGGATCCGAACTCCCGCGGAATCGGCGCGCACAATGAGATCTCTTCGCCGTCGATCCGAATGCGCAGTTCCGCGGCGTGCAGCAGAGTGCGAATGCCAAGCGCCCCGCCGTACACGACGTCGCCCACGATCGGGGTTCCGCCCGCCGCGAGATGCACGCGAATCTGGTGCGAACGTCCGGTCATCGGCTCGCACGCGACCACCGCATGCGCGCCGTCGTGCGGGAGTCGCCTGAAACGCGTACGCGAGACACGAAAGCCGGGCTCCGGCTCGTTGCGCAGTTCGAAGCGGAAGCGCCGCGGGTCGAGAACGCGGCCGAGGAAGCCCGACACCTCCCACCCCGCGTTCACCGGCCGCGGTGACACGATCGCGACGTAGCGCTTGCGCGCGCCACCTTCCGCGAAGATTCGGCCCAATCGCGCCGCGGCGCCCGCAGTCTTCGCGAAGAGCACGACGCCGCTGGTCTCACGGTCGAGCCGGTGCACTGCGACCAGCGATGCACAGCCGGTGAGTGTGCGCAGCGACGTTTCGAGCGAGAGGCGCTGGCTCGCGCGCGTTCCCTGCGTCGTCACCCACGCGGGCTTGTCGACGGCGAGCCAGTCCTCGTGGTCGGCGAGTACGTGCTCGGGGCCGATCACGATCGCCTCGGGTTCCGTCGTGAACGCGTAGGCGTCGATGCGCGTTCCGGCGGCGATCCGCTCAGGCATCTCGTCACGGCCATGCGGACGACCGTCGAGGTGCAATCCGCCGTGCCACAACATGCTGTCGAAGTGCGCGGCATCCCAGGCTGTACGCACGAGCGCGTCGGCGAGGAACGCGGCACGCGGCTGTGCGGCGCGCGTCATCCAGCGCAGGCGCAACAGCGGCGGGTCGAAGCGTTGCCGCGGCGTGTGGCCCGGCTGGGTCAACGATTTCGATCAGAGGGCGCCATCGGCTGGACCCTCGCCGCCAGGCCCGAGTCGCCCGCTAGCTCCAAAGTGGCCTTTGCCCGGCACGTGGTTCATCGCGACGCTCATGCTTGGCTCCTAGGACTAGGGGATCTTCGATGGATCGAGCACGCCGCTCGCGATCAGCTCCGCCATCCAGCGACCGGACGCCTTCACGCTGCGTTCCAGCGTCGACGGGTCGAACGCGATGAGGCCGAAGCGTTCGGGCCCGAAGCCGAAATGCCACTCGTAGCTATCGACGGCGGTCCAGTGGAAATAGCCGCGCACGTCCGCGCCACGCCGGCGCGCGCGATCGAGGGCGGCGAGGTGCGCGGCGATGTAGCGGATGCGGAAGGTTTCATCGGTCGTTGGGACACCGTTCTCGGTGACGAGCAACGGCACGCCGGGCAAGGCGGCCGCGACCCGCACGAGGCCGTCTTCCAGCCCGCCGGGGTGGACTTTGCGATCCATCTGATCAACCGGCGCGTCGTCTCGATCGGACCACGAGCCGTGACCGCTCGCGCCGAAACTGGTCGAGTTGTAGAAGTTGAAGCCGTAGTGATCGAGTGCGCCGCGCAGGTGCGGAATCTCTTCGGCCTCGCGACCCGGCAGGCGTACCCAGCCGGTGGCGAGCGCGTCGAGCTGCACGCCATGATACCAAGCGTCGAAACGCTGCGCGGCGTCGCGTTGCAGCGCGTCGTTTCGATCCTCGGGGCGCGGATCGAGATACACCTCGATGGTCGCGACGGTCGGCTGCGGCGCGAGCGATTTCAGGATGCGATACGCATCTGCGTGCAGGGCAAGGACGTGACGCGTCATTGCGAACGTCGACGCGGCGTCCTTCACGAAGGGCGGATTCACGCCCATCAGATAGCCCGCCGCGACATACACCATCGATTCGTTCGCGACGTGAAAGTGGTGCGCGTGCGGCGCCAGCGCAGTGCCGAGGCGCTCGACGTAGCGCAGGAAGTCGCCGTGGTTGGCCGTTTCCAGAAAACCGCCGCGTGCGGCGAACCAGCGCGGATGCGTGAAGTGGAAGAGGTTCACCCACGGCGTCACGCCCGCGCCGACCGCGGCGTCGCAGATCGCGCGGTAGCGGTCGATCGCTGCTTCGTCGAAGCGCCCACGTTCGGGCTCGGCGCGACTCCATTCGATCGAAAGCCGGTAGTGGCGGAAACCAAGGCTGGCGACGAGACGCAGGTCCGCTTCGGCGCGCTGCCAGAAGCCGTTGCCGGGATTCGCTGGTACGCGGCCCTCGCTGGCGGCGAGCACCCAGTCGTTCGCGACCTCACCGCCTTCGGACTGGAACGCCGAGGACGCAACGCCCCAGGCGAACTCCGCATCGAAGCGCACCGGTTCCCGCGGCAGCAGTCGAATCCAGCGCTCCCGTGCGGCGTCGCTCACGCGCGGATGCCACGCACCGGCTTCGCGGCGAACAGGTCGGACGCTTCGACGGGCAGGTCCTTCGCCTCCGGTTCCAACTCGCAGAACGCCCAGATCCCGATCTTCGAGGTGCGTAGCCGCCCTGTCTCGCACAGCACCTTCAAGTGGTGGGAGATCGTCGGCTGGGCGAGGTCAAAGCGATCGACGATGTCACAGACGCAGAAGGGTCCAGCCTGCGCGCCGACGAGTCGCAGGATCTCGAGGCGGGTCGAGTCGGCCAGCGCCTTGAAGGCTGCGACCAGACGCTCCTCGTCTCGCGCGGGCGGCGGACGGATGGCGCGGACGGGGCAACGGCCTTGGGGTCGTTTTCGGGTCGCCATGCGTCGGCACTCTACCTAAAGGCTATGCGTAGTGACAGATTGCGATTGGTCATTTGCACGTAATCGCAAAACATCAATATGTTGTGCCGGCCGCGGCTGGACGACCGGGAGGACCGATCATGCGCGCGCAACTCGCTCTCAACGTCGAGAACCTCGACGAGGGCTGGTCGAGCAATCCGTAGGTTGCGCGCTGGGAACTCTATCGCGGACTCGACGACGGCGAATCGTTCTTGGCACCGCCGCAGGACGTGTCCGAAGCAGGGCCTGCTGCGAGTACTCGTGCAGCTCAGGGGGGCGAAGGCATCGGAGCGGGAAACACGAGAGTGACCTGGGGGGCTTACCGAGCACCGTAGTTGTCACGGCGCAGGCGAACCCCGAGCTGGCCCAGCGGCTCTTCGTCGATTTCGTGGACGCGGGGATGATCGCGCGTGTGTGGATGTAGTGAATCCGGCAGACCGCGCGCTGATCCGCACGGCGGCAGGAGCGAGGGATCGGCCTAACCGGACGCCCTATCCGTCCCCAGCAGCAACTCCCGCACATCGCCTTTCGCCTGCAGGCTGACGACAAGGAGATAGGCGGCCAGGAAACTCGCGCCGCCGAACAGGGCCAGCACGGCGAGCACCAATCCGCCGCCCGAGAAATGGTGCCGCCAGGCGACC
>CAYGXT010000099.1:0-8659 GCA_964353695.1 uncultured Myxococcaceae bacterium | reverse complement strand
CCTGCGGATGCGGGCCACCGCGGATCAGGAGCACGCTCGTCGGCAGCACCAGGGTGCCGAGCCCCTTGGGCTCCTGGTCCGGGTAGATCATCGCCACGGGAGCACCGGAGGCCAGGGCCTCGTCCGCGTGATCCGTATTCGTCAGCCCGATGGCGACCTCGCCCTTCACGACGAGCTTCATCACGTCCCAGCTCGTGGTGGCGATCCTCACCTCGTTCGCGCGCAGCGCATCGAGAAAGTCCTGGGTCTCCTTCTCCCCCCAATGTGCCGAGAGAGCCGCTAGCTGGACGAGAGTCGTACCGTGGAGCGGGTTCGGGATCGCGACGCGCTTCTTCCAGCGGGGCTCCGCGAGGCTCCGGATCGATGTGGGCCGTGCCTTTTCGGGCACAAGCTTCGTGTTGACCAGCAGCACGCGCGCCTGGGCACCGACGCCGGTCCATAGACCGCCCGGATCCTTGAAGGCCGCCGGAACGCCTTCGGCCTGCGGCGAGCTGTAGGGCTCGATGAGCCCGCGATCCGTGAGCAGGAACGGCCGGATCGGGTCGTCCGCCCAGAGCACGTCCGCGGACGGATGATCCTTCTCGGAGAGGATCCGCTGCAGGATGCCCGAGGCCTTGATCCCGAAGCTCGAGTAGGAGGCGCAGACCTTGAGCCCGGTCTGTCTCTCGAAGCTCTGGATCGCAGGCTCCGAGAAGGTCTGGTCCACGTAGGTGTAGATCACGACGCCGCAGGGATCCTTCTTGCAGCCGAGAACGCAGACTGCCGCGAGGAGCGCGAGCGCCAGCGAGCCGATGTTTCGCCCCACCTTTTGCGCTGTCTCTTGCCCTGCCTTTTGCCTTGCGTTTCGCCCCACGTTTACTTTCCTCCTACCGCCAGTCCCGGCGGACCGTATCATGCGGCGGGCTCTCGGGGGTCATTCCGCGTCGGGGGTCGTGGGGCGGATCGCAGGATGCGGCAGCGGAGGAAGATGCGATGACCCCGGGAGAGGGTGCCGGGTCCGAGGGGCCCGGCGCACCGTCGCCGCTCGAGCGCCTGCTGCGCCTGTTCACGGATGTCCGTCCGGGCGAGGGAGCCACGGCTCTCTATCTCTTCGCGAGCGTCTTCCTGCTGCTATGCGCCTACTACCTGATCAAGCCGCTGCGCGAGAGCTGGATCGCCGTCTCGGCCGTGGCCTCCCTCTCGAAGATGGAGGTCAAGGCCTACACGAGCTTCGGCCAGGCGCTTCTGCTGCTCGTCGCGGTGCAGGCCTACGCGCCATTGGTGGACCGCTGGAAGCGGGTCGAGCTGCTGACGCGTGTGATGGCCCTGTGCATGGTCACCATGGTCGTCTTCTGGTTCCTGCAGCCGGATTTTTTTATCGACAACCTGCCCGCCACCGGCATCATCTTCTACCTATGGGTGGGGATGTTCGGCGTCTTCGTGGTGGCGCAGTTCTGGGCCTTCGTTGCGGATCTCTACACGGACGAGCGAGGCCGGCGGCTGATCCCGCTGGTCGCCATCGGGGCAACCTCCGGAGCGATGGTGGGCTCCTGGTTCACCGAGAGCCTCGTGCGCAGCAAGGTCGTGCCAACCGAGGAGCTGCTGCTGGTGGCGCTCCTGCCGCTGGCGCTCTCCATCTGGCTGGTACGCAGAGCCGAGAGCCTCGGACCCGCCGGAAGCAAGTCTGGCGTGCCTGCAACGCAGGGGGCGGTGGCGGGCGGGCTGCCGAAGGCCGGCGCCGGCGCGCTGCGGCTAATCCTCTCCTCGCGGCTCCTGCTCGGCATTGCTCTCGTAACGATGCTGCTCAACTGGGTGAACACAAACGGCGAGAACCTGCTCTTCCGGGTGGTGCAGGAGTTTCTCTCCGACCAGGCCCAGAGCCAGGGCATCGAGCTGCCGAGTGCCCTGCTCGCCTTCACACGCAGCGAGACGGCGATCTTCTACGGCAGCTTCTACTTCTGGGTGAACCTCTCGGCGTTGCTGCTCCAATGCTTCGTCGCATCGCGCCTTCTCAAGTACGGCGGCTTCGGCGTGATGCTGCTATTCGCGCCGACCATCTCGCTACTCGCCTACTCGGCCATGGCGCTGGTGCCGCTGCTCGCCGTCGTGAAGGCCATGAAGGTGGTGGACAACGCGACCGACTACTCCATCAGTAATACGGCACGAAACGTGCTGTGGCTCCCGGTAGCGGCTCTCACGAAGCTCAAAGCGAAACCGGCCGTGGACTCGCTCTTCGCGCGAGCAGGGGACGGGCTCTCGGCCCTCACAGTGCTCGTCGGTGTTCATATCCTCGATCTCGGCACCGGCGGCTTCTTCGTCTTCACCGTGGGCCTTGCGCTCGCCTGGCTGGCGCTGGCGGCGGTGGTCGCCCGCGAGCACACGCAGCTGGCGACGGGAGGTCGTGCTTGAAGCGGATGGGACTCTTGCTGGCACTCGTGCTGCTCAGCGCGCCCGCAAGGGCCGCCGAGCCGAAGCCCGAAGCGAAGACGGTCCGCGAGCAGATCGAAGCGATCAAGCTCGCGCCGCGTGGCCCCTTCAAGTATCTGCGCCATTACTGCAACGATGGCAGCGTGCTGCCGCCCTCGGAGAGCTGCGATCCGCGTGGCGGCGGTCTCGAGCACGGCGAGTGGACCGACGAGGTCGTGGCGCTGCGGAGCAGCGGCTACGAGATCGCGAACGTGTATGCGATCGTGAAGCCCGAGCGCTTCACCGGCCCTTCGCCCGACCTGCACGCGCTGCAGCAGATGCTGGTCGAGCGCTTCCTGATCGGCGCCGACGACGGCTGGGTGATGCGAGCCACGAAGAGCTACCGCGGCTCCGTGCAGGCGGAGGACGAAGGGCAGGGTTCAGCCCTGCTCGTCGGCGCGCTGCTCGACGATCAGGCCTGGCGTGACGACGCGCGCTACTTCCTGCTGCGCGAGACCCTGCGCCAGCTTCCGACCTCGCCGGACGCCGGCGCGGAGGCGCCGTCCGCGGCCGGGGTGCGCGACCGCGCGATGAAGCTCGCCGAGCAGGATCCGGCTTTCTTTGCGATCCGCGTGAAGATCCACGGTGTGCCCGATGCCGGTGACGCGGCCGCCGTGCGAGCCTTCGCGCGCTCGCAGGGCAGGCGCGAGCTGGCGGCCGAGTACGAGGAGCTGGCCAAGAGTATTGATGCCCTCTATGGGCCGAGCCTTGCGCCCGACCGCCTGCGCGCGCTGGCGAAGGCCGTGCCGGGGACGGCGCTCGCTGGCGAGCTCGAGCGCGGCGCCGCGACGCTCGAGGCTGCGAGCGATCCCGCCGCACGCTTCGCCGAGGCGAGCCGCTGGCTGGTGAGGCTGCGCCGCGAGGCGCCGATGCTGCGCGACCGCGCGGCCATGCTCGCCCTGCTCGAGACCAGCGTCTCTCTCGAGGACACGGCTTACACCAGTGGCAACGAGCTGCTCCGGCAGCTCCCGGCGGCTACGCGGCGCCAGCGCCTCCAGTGGCTTGCGCAGGCGGCCGACGCCCTGGCAGGCAGCGGCTTGCTGAACCTGCGCCACGCGGATGGCGTGCGCAAAAGTGTCGACCGACTGGATCGACTGGCGACCGCGGAGGGCGGCCCCTCCCTCGACGCCTACCGCGACGAGGCCCGCTATCTGGCCCGTGGCCCGGAGTGGGCCGGTGGCACGTTCCGAATGCATGTCGGCGAGGGTGTCGAGTCCATGACGCTCCTCGATCCGCTGGCAGAGCGTTACCCGCAGGGTCGTCTGCGCGGGAGCCCGCTCCTGTTTTACTCGGCCATCGCGGACGGGCTGGTCAAGGATGCGAACGCCGAGGCCGGCATCGAGCACGAGGTTTTCGGCCAGCGCCGCGGCGCCGGCCTGCGCGCGCTCAATCCCGGCCTCGCACGCGGCACGATCCGCATCCCCCGCGATCTCGCGCATACCGAGGGCTTCGATGCGCACGGGATCTATCTCCTGCCCGAGACCATCGCCGAGCTGCCGCCCGTGGCGGGCATCCTCACCGAAGGCGAGGGCAGCTCGCTCTCCCACGTGCAGCTCCTCGCGCGCAACCTCGGCATCCCGAACGTCGTCGTGGGGCGCGAGCTGGTGGACGCGATCCGTGCACGAAGCGGGAAGAAGATCGTGCTGGCCGTGAGCCCGGGCGGCGTGGTGCAGCTCGAGGCCGACGGCCCGCGTTGGAACGAGGTCTTCGAAAAGGCGAAGCAGGCCGCTCCCAGCGTTCGCATCCAGCCCGACGTCGCGAAGCTCGAGCTACAGACGACGGAGTTCATCCCGCTGGAGAAGCTGCGCGCCAGCGACGCCGGAAGGCTCGTTGGCCCGAAGAGCGCGAACCTCGGCGAGCTGAGGCACGCCTTCGGCCCGCAGGTGCCCGACGGCGTGGTGATCCCCTTCGGCGCCTTTCGACGGCTGCTCGATCAGCCACTCGAGCCGGGTGGGCCGTCCGTGTTCCGCTGGCTCCAGCAGCAGTACGCGAATCTGGCGAAGCTCTCGTCCAAGCCCGCACAGAAGAAGCAGGCCACGGCGAAGCTTCTCGCGCGCATGCGCCGCTGGGCCGAGACGGTCGAGCCTGGCGAGGCCTTCCGCGCGCAGCTCCACGACGCGCTCGCGAAGCTGGTGCCGGGCGCCGGCGGCGTTTTCGTGCGCAGCGACACCAACGTCGAAGATCTGGCAGGCTTTACCGGCGCGGGCCTCAACCTCACGGTCTCGAATGCGGTGGGCGAGAAGGCCGTAATGTCTGCGATCCGCGAGGTCTGGGCGTCGCCGTTCAGCGATCGCTCCTATGCTTGGCGGCAGTCGTTGATGGAGCAGCCCGAGTACGTGTTCCCGGCCGTGCTGCTCCAGTCTGCGTTCCCGTCGGAGAAGTCGGGCGTCATGGTGACGGCGGACGTCGAGGGCGGCCGCCCTGGCTTCGTCTCGGTCGCCACCAACGAGGGCGTGAGCGGTGCCGTCGACGGTGAGGCCGCCGAGTCGCTGCTCGTGAGCGTCGATGGCAGCGACGTGCGCTACCTCGCGCAAGCCACCGCTTTGCTACGCAAAGATCTGTCGTCAGCCGGCGGAATCGTGCGCGTACGCACCAGCGGCAGCGACACCGTGCTCGCATCCGGCGAGATCGCGCAGCTCGTTGCGCTCGCGCGGGAGGCGCCGCAGCGCTTCCCGCTGCTGCGTGGCGACGACGGCATACCGCGCGCGGCCGACGTCGAGTTCGGCTTCCGCGACGGGAAGCTGACGCTCTTGCAGATCCGCCCCTTCAATGAGAGCAAGAGCGCGCACCAGAGCGAGACGCTGCGCCGTCTCGATGCGCGCATCGCCAGCGATGGAGCGCGCCGGATCGCGCTCGATGTCGTGCCCAAAGGAGCGCTGTGAAGCCCGCCGCAGCATTGTTCCTGCTCTTCGCAGCCGGCGCTGCGCATGCCTACCCGCTGGACGGGGCCGAGACGACGGCCATCCCGCGCCTGCAGGCGTACGAGGAGGTGCTGAAGGGGACGGTGCGCGGAATCCGCATCGTGCCGGGTGCGCAGTATCCCGGCGCACGGATCGAGCTCGCACTGTCGGGCCAGCCGGACTTCCAGCTTCCCACTCCCGACCCCGAGCTCTCGCGGCGCCTCGCGGCGCTGGCCGGTGGCGACGCCAGCGTCTACGGCATCGCGCTGCTCGATCTCACCGATCCCCAGCATCCCGTCTACGCCGAGCACAACTCGGACATGAAGCTCAACCCCGGGAGCGTAGGCAAGCTCGTCGTGCTCCTCGGCTGGCTCCAGACTCTCGCGGATGTCTACCCGGACGACCTCGACGCGCGGCGCCGCGTGCTGCGCGAGACGCTGATGCGGGCCGACTCCTGGATGGGCGAGGACGAGCATACTGTGCCGGTATGGAGCCCGGGCGACAAAGCGGTGACGAACCGGGTGATTCGCCACGGCGACACCTGGAATGTCTACACCTACCTCGATCACATGCTCTCGAAGAGCTCGAACGCGGCGGCAGCCCTGCTGCAGCGCGAGCTGCTCCTGCTCGACCACTTCGGCAAGGAGTACCCGGCCGACGCCACGCGCGACCAGGACTACCTCGCGAAGACGCAGAAGCCCGAGCTCGTGAAGCAGCTCTTCCACGTGACGCAGGATCCGATACCGAAGAGCGGCCTCGACCTCGCCACGCTCCGGCAGGGCGGCTTCTTCTCGCGGACCGGCAAGGCCCGCGTGCCCGGAACGAGCAGCTACGCCACCGCACGCTCGCTGATGGAGTACCTGGTGCAGATGGAGAAGGGCCGGCTCGTCGATCCTTTTTCGAGCCTCGAGGCCAAGCGCCTGCTGTACTCGACCGATCGGCGCATCCGCTACGCCTCGGCTCCCGCGCTCGCCGACTCGGCCGTCTACTTCAAGTCGGGCTCGTTCTACGACTGCGGCGGCGGCGACTGCCCGAAGGCTCTCAAGTACAAGGGTACGCTGAAGAACTACATGAACTCGGTGATCGCGGTGGAGACGCCCGACCGGGCCTTGCCGCTGCGCTACTACGTGACGCTGCTCTCGAACGTCCTCGGCCGAAACTCCGCCGTCGTCCACCAGACCATGGGAACGCGGATCCACCGCTTGATGGAGGAGCGCCATCCGGTCGGCGCTGCGCCCCTGGTTCGGCCCGAGGCGCCGGTGAAGGAGAACGTGAAGGCGGCCGAGGGCGACGACACGGGCGACACTGGAAAGAGTGGCGCCTACGATCCCCCGGTGCGCTGAGCGCTCGCGACGCGCATCGCCGGGCCTTCGAGGATGAGCTGGTCGAGGGCCACGATGATCTCGCGCATCCATTGCCCACCCAGAGGGCTCTCCGAGAGCGCCACCGCGATGTACTTGCGGCCGTCGTGTTCGACGAGGGCGCTGTCCGAGTGCCACTGCGCCCAGCTGCCGCTCTTGCGGTAGAGGCGCGCCTCCGGCGCCACGCTCGCGAGGCCGGCCACGAACTTGTGCTCGATGCCCGGCTTCGAGAGAATCTCCTTCATCTTCGTGCTGGCCGTGGGGCTAACGAGGTTGCCCGTCTCCAGCAGGTAGTAGAAGCGCGCCACCTGCATGGCCGTTGCCGCGTGCGCGAGATTCTGCAGCGGATCGCGGCGCCACAGGCCCGCCTGCGCGTAATCCTTGCCGGCCCAAAGCCCGCCGCCGTGCGTCGGGTCGTAGAGCCGGTAGCGTGGCCGCTGCAGCACGTCGGCGATGAAGGGCTTGCCCACGCGCTGCATCATGGCGGCCGCGTCCTCATCGGAGGAGACGCGGATCATGCGCGTGAGCGAAGCCTCGGTCTCCGTGTCGAGGGTCATGCCGCCCTCGTCGATGCGCTCGAAAGCCGCCAGAAGTACGGCGATCTTCGGCAGGCTCGCCGCGTACATCTCATGGTCGCCGTTGACGGCCGCGACGCGAGGGCGCGCCAGATCGGTCACGTCCACCAGCGCGACGGCGAGGTTCTTCTCGCGCACGGCGCGGCCGAGACCGAGCCGCTCGAGGCTGGCCTCGAGGCCGCGCTGCAGGGCCGGATCCGTGCGCGACCACAGGGGCGCGCGGTCCTTTGCGGGGGCCCAGGCCGGCCCGCTTCGATCGGCGGGATCCGGCAGCCCGTCGTCCCCGCCGTCAGCCCGGGAGGCGAGCGGAGCCAGGAGCAGCAAGAGCCCGAGCGCGAGCGCTCCGGCCCGTTGCGCTCCGCTTCTTCTCATGAGGGTGAGTCCCCACGGCGCGTTCAAAGTGACTTCCCTCCGGGGAACGCCTGAGATCCCGCAAGTCGCCCGCAAGTTAGCGGAAGCTGCATCGACCCGAAGGCCCCCGCGGTTTAGACAGGCTCCCCCTTCTCCCAGGGCAGGCGTACGACGACGCCATCGGGTCGCGCCTCGGGATCGAAGGCGATCGCGAGGAGGCGCTCGGCGACGAACGCGGGCGTGTTGAAGCGATCTTCGCGCGCGAGATCGAGGAAGCGTGGCAGCGCCGGGAAGCGCTCGGCCGGCGTAGCGCGAATCACCTCCTGCATCGCCGTATCTACTACTCCCGGCGCGATGGCGTGGGCGCGCAGGCCTCTGCCGGCCTCCTCGAGCTGGACGCACTCCGTCAGGCGGTCGACACCGGCCTTCGCGGCGCAATAGGCCGACCAGCCCGCATAGGCGTTCTGCGCCGCGCCGGAAGACACATTGAGCAGCACGCCCGCGTGGCCCCTCGCGTGCAGATGGCGCACATAGGCGCGCGTACCGAGGAAGACGCCCGTCAGGTTGACGTCGAGGTGGCGGCGGAAATCCTTCGCCTCGATCTCCCGCAGCGGCGCGATCGGCTCGAGCACACCCGCATTATTTACCCAGCAATCGATGGCGCCGAAGCGATCTTCGACGCGGGCCACGAAGTCGCCGAGCGCCTTCTCGTCCGTCACGTCCACGCGGGCCGAGACCACGTTCGGCCCTTCGGGCAGCACTGGCGCGCCCCGCGCACACAGACCCAAACGCAGCCCCCGCCGCGCCCATTCGTGGGCCAGCGCCGCTCCGATCCCCCGGCTCGCGCCGGTGATCACGGCCGTTCGTCCCTCGAGCGGCGGTAGGGTCATGCTGCCTCCCGGGCACGAGCATAGGATGCGGACCCGGTGGGATCGAAGGTGATTCCCGCTAGCCTACCGGCGAGTGGCGCGCGATGGGCTCCAAACATCGGGTTCGCTCGCACGAGGCTGGGATCCCCGGCCCCCAG